>JAMPKV010000019.1 GCA_039962225.1 Microcoleus sp. AS-A8 | reverse complement strand
TGATGAGCTTTAAATAACTTAATTACGGGTCGCAAGACGACTTGTTGCTCTCTGAGGCCGCTCACTCCCTTTTTATCCAATAAAATCCTTGCATATCGGCAAGGCTCTTTTTTGATAAATCGCACTCACCATCAAGATATTATTCTCTTGCCATTGTGTTCTATCTAAGGCGATAATCAGTTGTTTCCCTTTGGCTATGTGTCGAGCCATTATCTGTTTGATTAAGGGAAACCACAGGAGAACCACACTTAATTTATTCAGGCTTAAAAAACGTTGTATATGACGACGACGGCTGTTCTGCTGAATGGGTAAAGGTAGCGTCGCTGCTAATCTTTCTATTTTTACCTGTTTTTGACTTTGAAGTAACCAGACTAACAACTTCAATGTAATCAGTTGAGATTGACTTAGATACTTTTCTAGCTGAGCTTGATAGAATATTGGTAGCATTTTTGATGGCGCTCTTGTTCTCGTTAATAAGACCGTTCTTTTTTACCATACATTGGGTACACCTTCGTCTTTCCTGACTACCCCCATCCAGGTCATTGTCAATAAGCTCGGTATTTAGCGCGGGAGCTGGCTGGGTAAAACCCTTTTCAATTCTGGCTTTGGGGGCGCTTGTCGCCCCCTGAATCCAAATAGATAAATACCGCCCCATGTAGGGCGAGTTCCCCTCAAGGAAATGGTCACAGTACTCCCAGGTTGGATAGGCTGCTCAAAGACAACAGTTACCTCATTAGAATCTGAAGTCTCGCTTCCCGCAACGCTGGCAATGGAAACTTCCGAACCCCCAGCGAATCTATCACCAGCAAATGCCGCACTATGACTGTGAGCGAACTGAATCCGCTCCAGATTCTCCCGTTGGGTAATCTTGACGGCTTGTAGCGGTTTCCCAGCCTTGTCAGGTACGCGGACTGTAAACTGATATTGCGCTAAAGCCCCTACACCTGGATAGGTGGCAACCGCAGCACCAATTAAGCGGGGTGACGAGTTAAAGTTAACCTGTCTATTACCCAAATTTTGCGAAGCAGCAGGCTTGCTCATGCTTAACAGGAAGCCGGATAGCAAAGCTCCTAACATCAGGGTATTGACAGCTAGCGTTTTGAGACATGCTATAGAAAATTGACTACTGATTCTAAACATTAGATCTCTTGCTGAATCTTATTAGTAATACATCTCTGTATTACTTGTCGCCTTTTGCTTTGAGATTTATGCTAAAAATCGAGGATTCATATGCAAAGAAAAATTTATAAAGATTCAACTAAAAAATAAAAATACGAATAGGATAAAACGCTTAACTTATAGAATTTTAAAATCGGGCAACTCATTCAAACAATACAAGCACACACCAAACCCGTTATTGCAATCACCCCTTTGAAGCGAAACTGTAAGCCGATCGCCGCGAACCCCATCGACAAACCGACAGTGGTTTTGGTAGCGACACGAATCAAGCCATCTTTCTCGCTCAGCAGGGACGTCAGCTAGAAATTGCACCTTGTAGTAAATTGCAAATCGTTCATGATCTGTTTTATTTTGTCGGTAGTATTTCGGGTGAGTAGAGGGCAGTTGCTTGACTTGTGGTGCAGTGGACGGGTAATTGCTGGCGTCAGGGGTTGGCTGTCCCATGAGTTCAAAGAATATACTAGGAAAATTCTGGAATAGTTGGTAAAACAGAGTATCGGGTTTCACGTTTTAAGTCAGGGGCAGTTCGATAGTGGCGTTGTTCTCAAAGAATGTTTACAGAGTCCCGAAGAAGCGTCAAGCTAAGAATTTATATGACGAAGGCTTGTCTGTTCGCGATAGCGAAGCGATTCCAAAGGAATTAACGCTGCCTTCAGTCGATCACTTTAGTTACACCCCCGGTGCGGTAGCTGAAGCTAAGGGCAGTTACCATCGACGTTCATCCAAGAAAAATCAGCCCCCACCAGGATGCCCCAGAATACCCCCCTCTATTAAACTCCGACAGTATCAGCGGCAAGCTGTAGCGAACTGGTTTGGCAATCAGGGGCGAGGCACGCTGAAGATGGCGACGGGGAGTGGAAAGACAATTACAGCACTTGCGATCGCCACTGAACTGTATCAAAAAATTGGTTTACAAGTCTTACTCGTCGTCTGCCCGTACCGCCATCTCGTTACCCAGTGGGCGCGAGAATGCCAAAACTTTAACCTGCAACCCATCTTAGCCTTCGAGAATCTCCACAACTGGCAAAGTCAACTTTCCACCGCACTTTACAACGTTCAATCGGGCAACCAGCCCTTTATTACCATCATTACCACTAATGCCACTTTAATCGGAGAAGGGTTGCAATCTCAGCTCAATTATTTCCCTGAAAAAACATTAATTGTCGGCGATGAAGCTCATAACTTAGGTTCACCTCGCTTAGAACAAAGCCTACCTCGCAATATTGGCTTGCGCCTCGCCCTTTCCGCCACCCCAGAACGCTATTTTGATGAGCAGGGAACGCATTTTTTATTGGATTACTTTGGTAGTGTTTTACAACCCGAACTCACCTTAGCAGATGCCATTCGACAAGGGGCGCTTGTTCACTATCTTTACTATCCCATTTTGGTGGAATTAACCGAAGCCGAGACGTTAGCTTATGCCAAATTAACCAAACGAATTGGTTGGGCACTGATGGATGAGGAGGATTTTGAGAGCAATGACACCGTCACATCTTTATTAATGCAACGTGCTCGATTAATTGGAGCAGCGGCGAATAAGTTAGAAGCTCTGCGACAATTAATGGTTGGGCGTCTAGATACATCTCATACCCTGTTTTATTGCGGTGACGGTACCCTAGAAGGTTCTCTGAGTCAGGAAAACCAGCATCAAATTGCTGCTGTCACCCGGTTACTAGGGGCGGAACTTGGCTATCGCATCAATACTTATACTGCCGAAACCCCCTTGGTAGAACGAGAAGAGTTGCGCCGTCAATTTGAACACGGTGAATTGCAAGGTTTGGTAGCAATTCGCTGTTTAGATGAAGGTGTCGATATCCCCGCCATTCAAACCGCTGTGATTCTCGCTAGTAGTGGCAATCCGCGTCAGTTTATTCAGCGACGGGGGCGGATTTTACGCCCACATCCAGGCAAGCAACGTGCCACATTATTCGACATGATTGTTTTACCCCCAGACTTGGGGCGAGAAACCTTGGAGGTGGAACGCAATCTCCTGAAAAAAGAGTTGAAGCGATTTTTAGAATTTGCTGACTTAGCTGATAATGCCGGAGAAGCTAGAATCAAACTTTTACAGCTACAAAAAAGATACGGGCTGTTGGATATGTAAAGGAGTGAGAAAAATTAGACATGGTGATGGCATTTAGCTACTCTAACATTCCGGCTACAGTTAGACCGATCGTTGTATCGGAAAAGCGTTCTTCTTACAACGCGCCCATTGAATTGAGTGATGTACAGGAGCCGATTACTAGCGCTCCCCCAGAAGTTCGACAAATTATTGAGCGGGTGTTGCAGGCTGAGAAAGATAAACTCTACATGAAAGTTCCTCGGAATATTAATGACGATATTTTAAAAATTATCAAGGAAGAAGTGCAATGAAGCTGATATCGATTCGGCTTTGTAACTTTCGCCAATTCTATGGCAAAACTCCAGAAATTATCTTAGCGGGTGGCGAGCAAAATACAACCATTATTCATGGTAATAATGGTGCGGGTAAAACAACACTGCTGAATGCTTTTACCTGGGTTTTATATGAGAAATTCAGTGCGGCATTTGCCTCGGAAGAACAATTAGTGAATAAACGAGCGATTGCCGAATCTCCCATGGGAGAAGCTGTAGACTGCTGGGTGGAATTGGGGTTTGAGCATCAAAATAAACGTTATCAAGCGAAGCGTCTTTGCCGTGCTTACAAAACGGAACTTGGAGTTGAACAGGGAGAAAGCGAGTTGTATCTTCAAATAGCCGGCGATGATGGACGTTGGTTATTGCCGCAACAACTCCCAGAAGATATCATTGGTCGAATTTTGCCTACCAGCTTACATCAATATTTCTTCTTTGATGGCGAACGGATTGAACAAATTGTTCGCTCGGATAAAAAGGCAGAAATTGCTGAAGCCACAAAGACTTTGCTGGGTGTGGAGGTTTTAAATCGCTCAGTTAAGCATTTAAAGGAAGCCAAAAAGAGCCTAGAAGCAGAGTTGGCGTTGATTGGAGATTTTGAAACCAGGAAGCTCTTAGAAGAACAGGGAAAACTTGAGAAAGAAAGCCATATAGTCTCAAATCGCCAAAAAGAAATTGAGCAAGAAATAGCACACCAGGATGAATTAAAAAAGACGGTTGGCAATCGCTTATTAGAACTGGGCGGTGCCCAAGAGTTACAGCGTCTTCGGGATGAACTGGAAGCAAAAGAAAAATTAGTCCGAGAACAGCTTAAACAATCTCAAGAAGCTCAGAAACAAGCGATATCCACACGAGGCTATACGGTTTTGCTCTCAGAGGTAACGGCAGAGTTTCGAGAAATTGTTGATGAATTACGGAAAGCAGGGGAGTTGCCAGTTGGGATTAAACGGCAATTTGTCAGCGATTTACTCCACGAGCAACGCTGTATTTGTGGCACAGAATTGATCGAAGGAACTTCCACTCATCAGCAAGTATCTGCTTGGATGGATAAGGCAGGAATGGCTGATGTGGAAGAAACGGCAATCCGCATGAGTGCACAGGTGGAGGAAATCGACAAGCAAGTGCCTGAATTTTGGGAAAATGTGGATCGGCAACAAGCCAATATTGCTCAGGGAAGAGCCGATCTTTCTCAAATCGAGACGCAGTTGGATGATATTAATAAAAAGCTACGGACTTATCCCAATGAGGATATTCAACAGTTACAAAGGCGATTGGATGAAACGGAAGACAAGATTCGGGATTTGACCCTAGAAAAAGGAGCCAATCAGCAGAAAATAGAAAGCTTAAAGGCGGAAATAGAGCGACAGACGAAGCAAATTGCCAAGCACAAGATGAATGAGGCAAAGCAAGCTTTAGCGCAACGACGAATTGCTACAACTCAGGAGGCGATTGAACGCTTAACAGAAGTGCGATCGCGTTTAGAAAATCAGTTCCGAGCTTCCTTAGAAAAGCGAGTTCAAGAAATATTTACTTCAATTTCTTTCACGCCTTATATTCCCAAATTAAGCGAGAAGTATGAATTGATGCTGGTTGACCCTACAGGGGGACAAGAAACGATTGTTGCCGCCTCTACAGGGGAAAATCAAATTCTTAGCTTATCGTTTATTGGCGGTATTATTGATCGAGTGCGGGAGTGGATTAAAGAAAATACTTTGATGGGTCTCGATAGTAGTACATTTCCCATGGTTATGGATTCTCCTTTCGGAAGTTTGGATGAAATCTACCGCCGACAAATTGCCAAAAAACTTCCTCAATTAGCCAATCAACTCGTGGTTTTAGTGACTAAGACGCAATGGCGGGGGGAAGTCGCTCAAGAGATGGCTCATCACCTCGGTCGAGAATATGTCTTGACTTATAATTCTCCTAAATCCGATTGCGAAGAAGATGCGATCGAGTTAGGGGGAATTCCCTATTCTTTGGTGAAGCGTAGTTCCAGTGAGTTTGAATATACAGAAATTGTCGAAGTGGATTATAGTTTTTAGTCCTGTGCGTTCTCTCCGCTGATATCTGGTCTGGTTCTCCTAATAAAATGAGTTCGTAGTAGGCGCTTGAGCGCCCCTCACAAGAGGACTTTAGTCCTCACTACAAACTATTAGCTGATGCAACACATTCTATTCCTCCGCAGCAAGGAAGAATCATCAAAAAGTATTTGGATCTAACTGATTTTTACAGCAAAATTTCCCGACTTGAAAAAGCGTTAATCAATCGGCTTAATTTGGCATGATCGACATTAGATCCTTGCAAGCCAGCAGACTGTAAATATCCGTCAATTAATTTAGATTGAGTTAGTGTCGCCGATACCTGCTCAGCACCTTTGAGGTTAGCACCCTTGAGATTGGCACCACTCAGGTTGGCTGCCAATAGACTGGTTGGATAACATAAATTGGCACCCAACAAATTAGCATAACTGAAGTCAGCGCCTAATAAATTGGCATAGCTTAAATCAGCGCCCATAAGGTTAGCCCCGAATAGGTTAGCACCCAGCAAGTCTGCATAGCTTAAGTCCGCCCCTAATAGGTTAGCCCCAAACAGATTAGCCCCTAGTAGGTTAGCGTAACTGAGGTTAGCTGTACTGAGAGTGGCATCGCTCAGGTTGGCATACCTCAAGCTAACACTCAGCAAATTAGCATCGCACAGATTGGCATCATTGAGGTTTGCGCCACACAAGTCAGCCGCGCTTAAGTCAGCACTGCTTAAATCGGTATTCAATAAGTCAGCCGTGCTTAAGTCAGCACCGAATAGGTTGGCACCCGCTAGATTAGCACCGCTTAAATCCGCCCCACATAAGTCGGCACCACTCAAATCAGCCCCACTCAGGTTGACACCTAGCAGCATGGTGTTGCATAGGTTAGCACCAGGCAAGTGAGCATTACGAAAATCTCGTTCTCCGGCTTGATAACGTGACTGGAATTCTGATGTATCCATAGCTGTGTTTGGGAGTTTTGGCTGTTTAATCGTTTTTCAAAGGAACCGGCGCGATATCGGCGCAGGTTGGAAGAGTTACAACGTTCAATTAGCTCAGTAGATGCAGATGCTGTTGGAAGAGTGGGTGTCACTCAAAATAGACACCTCTGTGTTACTATTGTTTTTTCCCTCACTGGGCGTTGCCCAAGCCGAAACTAAGGGTGAGGACACCATCAATGGTGAGCGCAGATTATTCAGTTGAATCACTCGCTTGAGTGATTAGGGATTGATGCAGTAGAGAACCCTTGTGCATTATTTACACGTATCTTTACCCATATTGGGAAAAAATGTAAACTAATCTTAAGTATCTTGACAGAACTTTCATAACCCAGTTTTAATGATCTTCTCAGGCAGCTGGGCAACCACGGAAGGATTGCCCCTAAAGATGGTGTGTCTGGGTAAGTCCTATGGGGTTCAAAATCGAGTACCTGTGCCGAGTTCAGTATAAAATCGGACTTCGCCTTGGTCATTGACACCCAAATCAACTCGTAGAATGCCAAAAGGCGATCGCCAGCGTGCCCCAACTCCGGTACCAAACCCAGTCCCAGGCTTATTCCGCACCACAGCCGGTTCTCCAACGACTGAGTTCCCTGTCCCTAAATCTGAGGCAAAATCAGCAAATATCACCCCTCCCACGCCGGAGAAGACGGGAAAGCGATATTCTCCAGTGGCTAAGATATAACTGCGACCACTGCCCAGATTACCTTCTTCGTATCCTCGCACTGAATTGATACCGCCCAGACGAAACGCTTGAGTGGGTGACATCTCTCCAATCACCGCACCGGCTTGCAAATTAAAGGCAAACATTTCTGGAAACACATCTCGCTGAGCATTTTGCGCCTCAGAACTTAGCCAGCGCACGGGTACATATTGAATATAGTTACCCACTAAGCGATTTTGGAGAATATTACCCACACCGATGGGGATGGATTGTTCGGTAGAGAGAGAGAGAATTGAGCCTTGTTTGGGGTTAAAGGGATTGTCTCGCCAGTCGCGAGTGACACCTAGAGATACGGTATATAAGTCATCAATCCCTGTACCGCTGAAGGTGAGGGGATTGCCCAGTTCATCCTCACGGGCAATCCTGCCATCGCGATCGCGTGTACTCAGGCGAGTGAAATTCAACCCCACCGTCCCCCACCATTCACCGATGGGACGCGTCACCGCTGCCCTAGCACCTGATCGTAATTCTCGCACTCTCTCACCACTGAGGAGGTCAATCTCGCGATCGAAAATATTGGACGTAGTACGCTTGCGAAAAACGCTGAAGCTATACCCTAAGCTATCATTCGCGGCTTGATAAGGACTGACATATTGGGCATTAAAATCGACGTTATTCAGGCTGATTTGAGTATTGCCCTCAACGCGCTGGGGGTTGGGTAAGAGTTTGAAGTCTCGATAGCTCAATGTACCGTATACACCCACGTCATCGTTATAACCGCCACCAGGGTTTATCGAACGCGCTGGACGCTGTTGGATGTTATAAATGACATTCACACCCTCATCGGCGGGTACAACGGAGACATCAACTCGCTCAAATAATCCTAATTGCTGCAACTGTTGCAAATCTCTGCGGATGACAGCTTGTGTCAACACATCACCGGGCTTCAGTTGAATCTCATTAGCAATGTACTCTCTAGGGATTCGTCCCTGGATGGGATTACCGTCTTTATCGACTGATTCTCCTTTATTGTTGACGAAGCGAATCTCCACATCCTTGACAATAAATTCATTCTCTGCAATAGAATCAGGTAAAATGACGGGTTCGGAATTGATGGATTGTTGTAGGTTGAGTGCAGAAGCTGGAGTGGAAGCCGGATTACTGACATCACTCATCCTCAAAAAATCCCCATCGTACACAGCCTGATACTGCTCTTCTGATGGCAGGATATGGGGTGTCTCTTGAGTTACTGTGACTTGAGGTAATTGAGTGATTAGTTCTTTTGCCAAAATCCCTGAATCACCCCTCTCCAACTCTCTTTTGGTATGAGGGCTAATATCGAGTTTGTCGGAATCGTCGATGTTAATCGGGTTGGGGTGTTTCTGTGTATGGATGGATTGGGCGTTTCCCATCTTAACTGGGGTAACACCCCAGACGACTAAACTGAATACAGTAGAAATTGCAACCCTTGGGATATGCATCGAATTAGCCTCACACTCATCACTAATTCATATTGAAACATTGATTGCCTAGACGACATTGCCAACCTATCGCCAGAACTTGCAAGATAAAATAATCCTTATCAGGGACTGAAACTTCACAAGAAGTACTATCAACGTACTAGCCTCTCCTTGCCAGATACAATAATCCCTATCAGGGATTGAAACTCATATCATTAGAGACGTTCACTATTAACGAATTCGCTTGCAAGACACAATAATCCCTATTAGGGATTAACAGAAACATCCGGTAATCTTGCCTCTCCAAAAATCTGCTGAGGAGTAAGTCGCAGCCCCTCCACCAAAGAATCTGTGATTAATGCATCTTTAGTATAAGTTCGCGGTGGCGCATCAGGATAAAAAACCGTGATACTTCTCGCCTGAGGATCGACAACCCAAACCCGCAATACTCCAGCTTCTAAATAATCAGTTGCCTTCTTTACTAATTGCCCAAACGTCTGTCCCTGTGAAATGATTTCAATCGCTAAATCGGGTGGTACCGGGCAAGCTTCATCCTCCATCACCTCTACGGGAAGACGCTGATAGGAAACATAAGTTAGATCAGGCACTGGCACCCAATCTTCCCCTTGACGCTTTAATGCGATCGCCCATTCGGGATTCACTTCACCCCGCTGCGGACACCACTGATTCAGGAGTGTATATAGAGCTCCAGTCACCCTGGAATGAAAACGTTTAGGCGACATTTTTGGTATAGCCTCACCCTCTACTAATTCATAGGTAATATCAGACTCTGGCATTGCCAAAAATTCTTTAAGCGTCAATCGATATTGAGTCTGAGTCATTTTTTCACAACCTCAAATTCGTTAATTCAAACATTAACCGCAGAACGCTGATAAACCGATTGCACTACCTTTGCCAAACGCTGCATGGCGATTTCAATTTCCTCATTACTGGCAGTGAGACTAATGCGAAGACACTGCTGTTTATGCGACCAAACTTCTCGTAGTCCGGGAAAGAAAGTGCTACCCGGTACCACAATGACACCGACTTTCTTTAACTCTTGATAGAGTTCCCAATCCGTTATCGGTAAATCTTGTAACCATAACCACGCAAAGATTGCCCCTTCTCCCCGATGTAAAAACCAAGGCAATTCTTCAGGCATGGATTGAGCGAGGGTATTTTCTAACACATCAAACTTGGAAGCGTAGTAAGGACGAATGATGTTAGACGAAATTTCAGCTAATGCGCCCGATGCGATCGCCCGCGCTGCGATCGCTTGTCCATATCGGGGAGAATGAATACATAAATTTGTTTGAAATGACTCCAAAATCCCAATCAACTTTGGATCACCAATCGCTATACCCACCCGTTCTCCTGGTAACCCCGCTTTAGACAGGCTCATACAATGAATGATATTACTGCCAAATACGGGCGTCATTTCTGTAAAATTCAACGCCGGAAAGGGGGGCGCATAAGCTGAATCAATTAATACTGGCACATCAAATGATGCTGCCAAATCAGCAATTTTCTTCACCTCTTCATGGGAGAGAACATTACCCGTAGGATTACAAGGACGGGAAAAAATCACACAGCCAGTCTCTTCTGTAATCGTCAATTGGCTGAAGTCAGGGCGATATTTAAAACGGTGTGCCTTCTCGTCAATTTCTAAAGTGGGTTGATAGGCAATAACCGCCTCTGGTGTTAAGCAAACTCCACCATAGCCGGTATAATCCGGACTCAGAGGCAGAACAACTTGTTTTAATTTGCCGGTAGTTGTATAACCGCCAAACGCATTCGTGGCGTAGAAGTAGATCGACTGACTTCCTGGGGTAATTAAGATGTTGCGATCGCTTAAGTTTAGCCCATAGCGTTGATTGAAATCAGATGCGATCGCTTCAATTAACGGCTGATATCCCTGACTCGATCCATAGCGACAAACCACCTCACCGTATTCCGCACTGGCTAGCAGTTGTGCTGTAGAATCTCGCCAAAGTTGCTCCACTTCAGGCAAAATCACCGGATTTCCCGCACTTAAATTAATAAACTCCTGCCCCTCACCTGTTTTTAAGGTTTCAATAATATCTTTCATAATGGCCCGGACACCTGTAAGGTTGGACATCTGGGTACCGAATTGAGACAAATCAGGGTTCATAGCGGTATGGCAATGCACACAAGCGAGGGGTTGACAACGTTGAGGTAAGCTGGCTTGTCATTATAACCTTTCGTTCGCCATTTACCTGAGCCATTGAGTTTGTAGGATATAGATTTCTTGATAACCTGGGGATACCTAAAGGTGCAACAAGATGGGGATTTGGCAAGCAGATTTTTATCGGCGTCCACTACGAGATGCAACGGGGCAAGTGCTGTGGGAGTTGTTAATTTGTGATGCAACTCGTCATTTTACCTATGAAGCTTTGTGTCCCCAGGCAGAAGTTAATGCTAACTGGCTGGTTGCCCAACTGCGGCAGGCGGCGGGTGACAAGTTTCCGGATGTGATTCAAGTGTTTCGCCCCCAGTCACTGAGTTTAATGGAAGCGGCAGCGCAGCAATTGAGTATCGCAGTGGAACCAACGCGAGGCACAAAAACGTTGAAACAATGGTTACAGGAACGGGCGTCGCAATACCCTAAGCAGGACGGTTACACGGCTGAGGCTTATAATCCCATTGCCATCGATAAACCGCCACCCTTGCCACTACCAGAAAATCTCTGGGGCGATCGCTGGCGCTTTGCGTCTATTCCTGCGGGTAACATTGAGGAAGCATTTGGCGATCGCCCCATCCCGATTTTACAGATGCCCAAATTTCTCTTACCCCTCAATCTGGGTTTAGCCTCAACGGTAGCGGTTCCCGGAGTAATTATTGATGGAGGGCGCAAGTCAATGCAACTCGCCCGTTGGCTTCAGGATGCTCAACCTGTCTCGTTGAACTACATCGCGGGTGCACCGGATGGGTTAATTCTAGAAGCTGGATTGGTTGATCGATGGGTTGTTGCCACATTTGAGGATACAGAGGTTGCAACAGCAGCGCGGACGTATGAACAACGCAAATCCCTCAGTCAGGGATTGCATTTTTTGTTAGTACAACCCGATGATTCGGGGATGACTTATACAGGTTTTTGGTTGTTGCAAACAGAAAATTAGCTGTCGATTACCAATAGAGACAGACAATTGCCTCATTCAATCTCATCTGGGTTAATCCCCTGAGAGCGCAGGTAGGCTGCTAATTTCTCAGCTCGCTGATGTTCTTGTTCGGCTCGTTGACGTTCTTGTTCAACTTGCTGGCGTTCCTGCTCCAAGCGTTCTACACCCCACAGCAGCAAATTTTCTCCCTCGTCCCACCAGCGCAACCAATACCCTGTGCGTCCTTCTTTCTCTCCCCGCCATACTCCCAAAAATAACCCCATTTCAGGGAACCAATGGCGTCCTTCTGGATCGGGTAATTCCAAGTCATACCGTTGCTCCTGCAATCGATAAACCTCTAACAATCCGGTGTCTGGCTCGAAGATCACATAGGTGGGTACTTTCAAAACTTGCTCGTAAAAAAACCATTTACCGGGGGGATAGCTACGCTTGACTGAATATTCCCCACCCTCAGTGTCGGATAGGAATTCCATCACGATGCTGGGATTATCCCCTTCTAAATGGGGTGTATAGCTTTTGCGATCTGCTGTAAGCAGCAGCGCTTCGCTATCAAATCGTTGTGTTAGCGGTTGTACCCTAGGGACGTAAAACCAATCCGGTGCCTTAATCACCAACTCTCCGTTTACCGTCGCGCAAATGCCCAAGTTGGAGGCCATGAGCATTTCGGGTTTAATGTACCCTATCAGTTCTAAAGGTTCGCGTAAGGCTCCAGCAATCAGCGGTTGCCCAGTATTCTCCACAGGTTCTTCTTCTAGTTTGTAGTCGTCTGGGAGCCTTTCCCAAGTCACACTTAGGGTTGCCGCTGGTCTGATTATATTTTCCTGGCTAATCACCATAGCTCTACCAAGGGCAATTATAAAGCTGTTATATGAAGATTCTACTCTCTTGTGTGGGAACCCTCGTTAACCTCTTTCGCGGAATTCCCCGTCAGCTTACATTAGCTGTTTAAAGGCTTAACAGCTTAATAGGGTGTCGGGCAATCAAACCGTAATATTTTTATTAGGGGTCATTACCCAGACACACTATAAGTCATTCGCTTTATTGGCGTTGATAACAAGCTAATCGCTGATTTAACCAAGTACGAATAGCCTGATTTTCCAGCCGTTGTGCCACTTGCCGAGCTTGGGCATGTTGTCCAGCTTTGGCATATTCAAGCGCGATCGCTTCTAAAAAGCTACCTCGATCTGAGTCATCGTCTACTACCGTAATATCCGGTGGCATCCCGAACACCAAGGTTTTAGATTCTGGGCCTTTAATTGTGAGCGTGACTTGCAACGCTTGAGCTAAAACTTGAGATGCTTGGGTTGTGTTTCCTGCCTGGACATATTGACGAGCGATCGCAACCAACCATCTCGCTTTTTCTTCTGGTGTTTGCAGCAAGTTGACAAACTGATAAGCTTTGGCGTGTTCTCCTGCCTCGATTGACTGTTGGAAAATTCCGTGTAGGCTGGGACTGCGTTCATGCGGTGCTTTCATCGCTTGGGCAACTTGGAGCCCTAAGTCGTAGTGTTGGGCAAAAATGAATCGTTCAACCGTTTCCCGTAACGCACTTGACTGTAAGGATGCATCTTGGATAGTTTGCGCTACTTGTAACGCTTGAGATACCGTTTGAGAAGCTGGCTTGAGTTGTTGAGAATTGGCATACTCTAAAGCAACCGCCCCAAGTGCATTAATTTTGCTATTGGTATCTTCAGCCGCATTGGCGGCTTGCAGTGCCTGAGTGAAAATAGCAGAGGCGCGTTGGGATTGTCCTGCTTTGTGAGATTGAGTTGCGATCGCTCCTAGAGTTTTTGCTCGATACGCTATCCGACTGTCCAGCGTTTGAGCCACTTGTAAGGCTTTATCGTATTGTCCTGCTTTAGCGTGAGCCAGGGCAACTCGATGCAACACTGTACTTCTGTGATCGACAAACTTGCTTTCCAGGGATTGAATGATTTGCATTGCTACATCAGTTTGTCCCGCATCTGCTGCTTGAACGGCAATTTCTCGTAGGGTGTCGGCTCTGGTAAACTCATCCTCAATCGCTTGGGCAATTTGAGCCGCAAAGTCAAAGCGTTTCGCTTCAATCAAGCTGGAAATAATATCCGCTCTCGCATTTGATTTCTGATTAGCATCCGGGATGGCAGCGATGGTGGCTAGGGTTTGGGATAAGGCTTGAGACGCTTTCGCCTGTTGTCCGGCTTTGGTATAACTGGTTGCGATCGCAGCTATTGCTCTGGCTTTAGAATACCCAGGAGTCGTGATTTTGGGAATCAGTTGCAACGCGGCATCTGGTTGTCCGGCTTGAGCATACTTGACGATAACCTCAGATAACAGTCGCGATTGCTCCTCAGTATTGTCTACAATTTGCACAGTTTGCACGGCTTGCGCGAAAACTTGAGCGGCTTTATCTGGCTTTCCCGTTTGAATATACTGATTACCAATATCCGCCAACAGTTTTGCCTTAATGTCGGCTGTATCCTTATGATTTTCAATGGTTTGAGCCGTTCGCAGGGCTGATTCGGATTCGGTTTGTTGGCTATACTGGCGAGAAACAGCAGCGATCGCATTGGCTTTATGATAAGGAGCCTTTGTAATTAGTTGTGCGACTTTTAAAGCTTGGTTGTGCTGTCTAGCTTTGGCGTAGGTACTTGCCACAGCCGCCAATAACTCACCTTGGCGATAAGGATTGGGATGTTGAACCGTCGTGGCATGGCGCAAGGATTGATCTAAGATTCCCGATGCTTGTTCAAATTTTCCGGCTGCTAGATAGGCTTGGGCAATGGCAGTTAAGGCTTTAGTTTTGAATTCAGCACCTTGGATAGATTTTTCGGTTTGGACAGATTGGTCTAAAATTTTGAGGGCTTCCTCGGTTTGTCCAATTGCGGCATACTGAAGTGCGATCGCGGCAAGGGATTTGGTTTTAGCATAGCTTCGACCACTGCTTAAAGTTTGAACAGTTTGCAGCGCTTCGGCTAAAACTGGGACAGCTTGCTGTTTTTGTCCGGCGGCAATGTATAAGTCAACCGTATCCGCTAACAGTCGGGAATGCTGACTTCGTATTTCCAAATCCAGGATTTCTTCTAAAATAGCAGCTTTATTTGAAGCGTTCTCCAAGCGGCGCAGGTTTCGGAACAATTGAGTGAGAGTTTGGGCTGCCTTTTCTTGATTTTTTGAGTTGGCATACTGTCGCGTCTTGCCTTGCAACTGAAATACACTAAACTGGACATCCGAATCTCGCTCTTCTTGACAATTGACAGGCGGTAGGATATTAGGTGAATTTTGAGCAGGTTGGGTGGTTTGAGCCATCCCACTCAAAGGGCTGAAAATTACAAATAATCCTAGAGAAGTCGTAACAAGCTGGAATAGAATTTTGTTCACTTTTTCGCTTTAAGTGCTACTTTTAAGTACTCCAACTTGTCCAACAATCTTTTAGGAAAAATACTTTCTTTTGCTCCATAAATCACCCAGTTGGGTGAGTCAATGGAAAACAGGGTGATTCCCTTGACGGTGTGATAAAATCCGCCGAGGCAACTGGGAAAACCGACTAATCGCCTTATTGCCGCCAGCGCTCAAACTGATCTTCCGAACATCCATTAATATATTGGTTACTGACCCAACCATTCAACGGTTTAACAACCTCTGGCATTTTTGCAGGGGGTGAGGTTACTCTTCCAGTCAGTTGAACCCAGTTACCCGATCGCCGTACAGCTCTGACAATGTCTCCCCTTCTGAGTTTTGTCACAACGCGGGATTGAGTATTCGGACTACTGCGAATATTCACATTATTTTCGGTAATAAATGAACAGACACTCTGATCTGCTGCCAGCGATAATTGAATCGGTAAAATTGGCAGTTCCGCACTTGCTTTAGTACTAGAGATAAACGACCAGCTAGTGGCACAGATAGACAGTAGCGCAGCAAAAGTTAGAGATGTTCTGGAATGGTTCATTGTTGTGAGGGTGTTAGAACTAATTCCTACGTAGAAGTATTAAATTAGCTTATTTTAACTTACTCGCTGCCGCCAAATATTGATAATGAGAGGTTTGTTAACACATGAAGTAGACCCAGACACTCTTACTTAGCAGATTTTGCCATAATTAACAATCCTTCATAGTTTTTAAAATGCTTATTGCAGTCCTCAATGATTCATGAGGAGCTTTCTTTGTCTATGTGCGGACTGTAGTTCCTGGAGTGGTTCGTTTAAAAAAGTCAATCTTATTCACGATTGATGATTAAATATAAGAAATTTTTAAGTCATCAAAGTCATAAATAATTGATCAAAAGGTTTAAGTCCTAAGATGGATGAGATTTTTCTAACAGTTGCTCTAACGTAATCCATATAACAAACTAATGTTATTGGAGGAAAGCCCAGTGGATACAGATAAAAAATTGCCCCAACCTGAAGTTGGTGTAGAAGGCGATAACTATGATCGCGGGATTGTTCCTGCTGAAACCGCAGCCCGCAAAGACAGAGAAGGGGAAGATTTCAAGAGAAATCCCCAGGACGATAGACCCGAAACCCACGGTTTTACCGTAGACAAAGAGGGACTGATTGATAACTTTGCCATTGAACCCGAAATGTATGTCAATGAACCGGGGGACTTAAGAGCAAAAGAAGAGGCACTAGAGGCTGAACGCCGGCAAGAACTCCAAGAAATTAACGACGATAAAGACGGCGACCTAACGATGGACGCTGATCGGCGGGGTAAGGGGCCTGGGGTTATCTAATTTATTTAAGCTCTTTGGCGATTGGCATGATGTTGTTAAAGAAGTAACAAGTCAATCACTGAAGCTAAGCCCAAAAAATTGAATACCACAATCATCAAACAGCTGGCTTGAGGACATCTCGGCATGAGTCAGCTGGCTTTTTGCTGATTGTCGTCTGTTTGCCGCTAAAATAACTTGGCGTTACAGCAAGGCATAAGGCAAAGACGATGGTTCAGGCAAAGATTGGAATTATTGGCGGTAGTGGGCTTTACAAAATGGAAGCCCTCAAAGATGTGGAAGAGGTGTTCTTAGATACACCTTTTGGTACTCCCTCTGATGCCTTGATTGTGGGAACCCTCGAAGGTACGCGAGTCGCTTTCTTAGCACGTCACGGTCGCAATCATCACCTGATGCCCTCGGAGTTGCCCTTCCGAGCCAATATCCATGCGATGAAGCAAGTGGGTGTGGAGTATTTGATCTCAGCGTCAGCGGTAGGTTCCCTCAAAGAAGAGGCGAAACCCTTGGATATGGTTGTGCCAGACCAATTTATTGACCGGACGAAAAACCGGATTTCTACCTTTTTTGGAGATGGAATTGTTGCTCACATTGCATTCGGCGACCCCGTGTGCCACCAACTTGCTGGGGTTCTAGCTGATGCCGTTGCCAGTCTTGAGTTACCTAATGTGACACTACATCGTGGGGGTACCTATGTTTGCATGGAAGGGCCAGCCTTTTCCACAAAAGCCGAGTCCCATCTTTACCGCAGTTGGGGGGCAACCATCATTGGTATGACGAATTTACCAGAGGCGAAACTGGCGCGAGAGGCAGAAATTGCCTATGCCACCTTAGCGCTGGTGACGGATTATGATTGTTGGCATCCCGACCATGACAGCGTGACGGTGGAGATGGTGATTGCCAATCTGCATCGCAATGCGACCAATGCTCAGAAGGTGATTCAAGAAACGGTGCGGCGTCTGACAGAGAATCCGCCAGCATCGGAGGCGCATTCGGCGTTAAAGTATGCAATTTTGACGCAACTGGATAAGGTGCCGGCAGCAACCAAGGAGAAGTTGGGGTTGTTGTTGCAGAAGTATTTGTGAGTGGGTGGAGGGGAATTAACTTAAAAGTGATGTAACTGGAGTGGGCTTGAGTGTTGTCAGACCCCACAAGCCCAAATTCATACGCTTAACGCTTGATGCTCAACCGTCCCTGTTCCTGGAGACTTCCCGTCACTATTCCCTAAGCCCTACTTAGTGATGAATCTCCAGATTCAAAACATAGCGACCCAACTGAACTCGTTCTGCCCAGAGTTCATATTCTAGTCGCAGATGTTGGGGTAAAGGGCGACCCTCTAGCTTCAAGCTCCGGGTATAATTTCGCAGACGAAACCCCTCGTGCCCTTGGAGAGAGTCGCTTTGCAACCAATAGCGGTTGACGCCATACACTCCTTGCTCCCAAAAGTGACGATAACTCAATTTACCATTGCCTTGCATCGTCATAATTACGCGGTAGGGCGAAATTTCCATCCACAAGAGTCGAAGATTGTTAGGCTTCGGCCTATGGCTTCGATCAACCGTTGTCGGTTCCGGTTCCCACTCCCGTGGGATAGGTTCGCTCAACAGCAGGTGAAATCGCTCTTGGTCTTTTTGATAGAGCGTAGCGGCTGTTTCCACCATAGACCAAACAGGCAGATCCGTAGACACGAGGGACAGACAGACGGGTTTGCGGTGATGCGTCAGCATAGGAGGTGAGGAGACAGAAGGACACAAATAGCATAGCTTTACCTTACATACCAAGATTGATAGGGGCGTGCCAACCGTATTTTTACTAATTTTTGCCGAGGGGCTTGCCAAATGATGTGGGTTATCGGTAATATTGATAATCGTGAGAAGCGTTAGCTACACAATCCTCAGTAGCTCAGTGGTAGAGCGGTCGGCTGTTAACCGATTGGTCGCTGGTTCGAGTCCGGCCTGGGGAGTTGACTCAAAAGGTGAAAGATGAAGTGTGAAGGATGAAACTAGAAACTTCAAACTTCAAGGTTCGGACTTCCAAAAGTTCTGGTCGCTTGACCCATCTGTAACCTTTCTCAATCATGGTTCTTATGGTGCCTGTCCTCTGCCAGTCCAACGCGCACAGCAGCGATTGCGGGAGCAGTTAGAACGGCAACCCTTGCGCTTTTTTATGCGGGAATTTGAAGCGTTGCTTGATGCCTCACGCCACTCATTGGCAGCATTTGTGGGTGCACAGGCAGATGAGTTGGTGTTTGTCCCCAATGCCACAACAGGAGTCAATGCTGTATTAAGGTCGCTCTCCTTCAACTCAGGAGACGAATTACTGACAACCAACCAGGAATATAACGCTTGCCGTAACGCTCTCGATTTTATAGCCAGTCGTACCGGAGCGACGGTAGTTATAGCAACAATACCCTTTCCCCTAGAGTCACCGGATCAGATCATTGAATCGGTAATAGAGCGAGTGTCAGCGAAAACCCGCCTAGCACTGTTGGATCATGTCACCAGTAAAACGGGGTTAATCTTTCCCATCCAGCAGTTGGTCAATGAATTAACGGCGCGGGATGTGGATACGCTAGTTGATGGTGCCCATGCACCGGGAATGCTGCCCCTGAACCTACATGAGATTGGGGCTACGTACTATACAGGCAATTGCCATAAGTGGTTATGTGCACCGAAGGGGGCGGCATTTCTCTATGTCCGACGCGATCGCCAATCCGCGATTCGTCCTTTAACCATTAGTCACGGTGCCAACTCACGCCGGACAGATAAGTCACCTTTTCAACTAGAGTTTGACTGGATGGGTACGGACGATCCAACCGCCTATTTGTGCGTCCCGGAAGCCATTGAGTTCCTCGGTTCCCTGCTGCCGGGTGGATGGACTCAATTGATGGAAACCAATCGAACAAAGGCACTGTGGGCGAGGCGATCGCTGTGTGAGGCATTAGGCGTATCACCCCCGTGTCCCGATGAAATGATTGGCTCAATGGCGGTTGTGCCATTACCCCATGAGTTGTCTGGGTACGAGCCACTAGGGCAAGTACGGGAATGGCCAGTCCTACAGGATTTATTGTGCGATCGCTTCAACATTGAGGTGCCAGTGATTCCCTGGACTACACCATTCCAGCAAATGGTGCGAGTCTCGGCTCAGCTATACAACACACCAGAGCAGTATCACGATCTCGCCAAAGCACTCATAACGCTACTATCAGACTTACCCTAGGCAATCAGCGATGCTAGTGCCGACGCTCGTTCCGACGCTACGGCTCGCGAGAGCTAACGTCGCTAACCCGGCGCTATCGCTTTGCTGCTTCGCACCCAGCGACGAGCCGACAACGCCAAAGGCGAACGCTAACGGCACCAGCGTTAGCGAAGCGTGTCGAACAGAAGCAATCGCAAAAGAACACTAGAAGGGAGCTATCAGTATCAGTGGACAACATGAACAGACACTTGTTGTCCGTAATGGTAGTCAAATCGAGCGCATTAACACCACAGATTTGGGATTGGCTTGGATGATAATATTTCCGATTTTATTCAGTTACACGATTGTGGAGTTGTAACCGAGGGATGGGTTCGTTGGTAGACTGCTTGTGCTGGTCATCCAGCTCTTGCAATCAGGGAATGAGCAGCGACATAGTCACAAAAAAGCCCTCTTGAGGCAGTTAAGAGGGCCTACTTCTACACTCATCTATAAGCCTACTAAGCGAGTGTGAATAATTTGTGAAATAAAGTAAGAATGTCTAGTTTTTCAGAATTTGACACAAAAAATGCTCTCCCTTGCCACAGGGAGAGCTTTAGATAGGTGATTACCGAAACAATTAAAGCCTATCAATCGAGTGTGAAAAATTTGTGAAAAGTGACGATTGCTCATTTCTCAGAGAAAAGCGAACCCTACAATATCTTTTCTCTACTTCCCACGCCGAGAGTATTGAGCTGAATAAGGGAGCGATTAATTTAATATTAAGAACGTGTAAAGAAGTTATGAATTTTTGGTGAACGAACTCCAGGTGGGTTATGGAACATGATGGCGCTTCATCCACTCCTGCACAACGTTGGTCTTGGGAAAGCATTGGAGAAGACATCGCCAAGGAAGTCCTAAGCAAAAAGCTCAGTCGCGATAACTGAGCTTATAGAGTATGCTTTTGACTGATAATTGAGTGCGCTCTTCACTCCTCTAGCATCACCTTGAGTTTCTCGATTTTACTCTGCTCATGGGACAGTCTTTTATCTGGCTCACGACTCACCCCTTACGAGTCTAATCACGATATTCTAGAGTTTTGTCTTGTCTGTTCGTTAGCTGGTCCCCTAGGGATTGTTGACTGAATTGGCTCACCGGAAAAATTAGAGTACCACCTTGATGGTAGTTCATGGCCAATTACACTCCCCAACGAATGCAGACTAGCTGAAAAGATTACTGGAAAGGGAGTCCGAGTTCACAAAAGACTCAACTATAGAACAACTATCTGACGAGTCTGACTATCCTCTCTTATTGGCTTTTCAAGCGTGAGACTCCAATCTTTCACAAAATTAGAGTTCAATCGACTCATATCCAAGGCCATATTCATCAAATTGGGACTGAAAATTAAGATACTCAGCTAAGGAAACAGAGGAAATAAATGTTGAACCAATACAGCAAGAAACACCGTTAGAGGACTTAATCTTGACGAGCCTATAAGTTCCTCTGTGTCCAAGAATGAGCTTTATCTTCTAACAGATTAGTGACGCCATAGAAATATTTTTTGATAGCCCAGATTAATCGGGAGACAGGAAAGATACGTCGCCAAATAACACATTTTGTAGGATTGTTTTTCAATAACCCACAAGTTCAAAGCGCTTATTTGTTTTGGGCGAAATCGTTGAGAATCGCCTCCGCTTGAGGGGGAATTTCAGTAATTAGGCGCATGGGAAAGCGCTCAGTGGAAATCAACTGAGCATACTCAGGTGTGAGAAAAATAGAGTATTGCTTCGCCTCATCAGTCAGTTGTGCCGCCATCGCCAGCACGATCGCTTTTACGTAGTTGCGAACTTCAACCGATTGCTCACCGACAATTTCACCGCCACTATACAGAGTACTCGGTTCACGCGCCTGAGCAATCGTCGTGTCGGGGTCTTTCACACTCAAATGGGTGGCACCAACAAAACCAACCAGCCATTTGGGAGAGGGGAGTTGATCAAAGGGTATCACCTGTTCCGGTAAAATTGGCGTCGTTTTATCGGCGGAAGCGGCTGTAATTAGGGTGGGAACGGTAACTTTACTCAAGCCGGTTTCACCAAACAGCAAAGAGGCGGTAGGAGAAAGTGCGATCGCCGCTTTTATTCTGGGATCGCCCAGTTGGTATCGTTCCTCAGCAAGCCCCTTGGCAAAGCATTGGGCATTTTCTCCCAGACTATTAGCCAGCACATTTCCAGGGCAGCTTTGTTTCAACGAAGTGAGCTGTAACTCTGCTCCGGCAAGGGATAGAGAAGTAGAACCTCCGAACGAATAGCCAACGATCAGGGTGCGATTGGGTGCGAGTTTCCCTTGGAGTACTCCTGATTTTTGGTTGAGCGATTGGAGTTCATCCAGAACAAAGCTAATATCCTTAGGCCGATTTAAAAACTCTTGGGCTTCTAATAATGGAGCTTTCAGCGTTAGTGCTCGCTTCACATGAGTCTCGTTGCTACCCGGATGTTCTAAGGCAACGACAACATAGCCATAGGAGGCGAGATGCTGGGCTAGGTAACGCAAATCCGTGCGAACTGAACCCAATCCGTGGGAAAAGACAATAATGGGTTTATCGAGGGAGGATTGGGTTGACCAATACAGATCCACAGGAATTTCCCGGCTGCGTTCCCGATCATTCAGCTTTAATGGCAACACCTGCACGGTGGCATTCCCAGGTTGAGTGGGGTCAAAGGGTAGATTAATCTGAGGACGTTGGGAGGTCAGTTGGGGAGCAATCGCCGCCATAAACGCCTGAGATTGCCAAAAGGATTTATTAAAGTTTTCAGCAACCAGAAACGCCCGATCCAGATTAATTTCCAGTTTGGGGGTGGGATAGGCTTCCATGAAACTAATCAGAGAAAGTCCTTTCGCAGCCTTAGCGCCCGACACGAGTGCTGATTTCACCAATAACTCACCCACCCGATCAGAGCGAGAGGTAGCGCTAGCCAGCGCTGAAACCAGGACGTTACCACTTGGGGTATCGAGGAAGTTACGCACCGCTACCGGGTTCATGTTGAAATTGGCTTGGAATGCGGACAGAACTGTCTCTCGTTCCTTAGGGCGCAACCTTCGTGCATAAGATTGGAGGCTGGATGAGGCTTTCCCGGTTTCAGCTAGGGTTTTAAGGTCAGCCAAGGGGATAGATTGGCTGGACGTGCCACGACGCACGACAACGGTTTGAGCCGCTTGTATGGCGGTGGTTGCTCCCTGGATGAGACTCAGGGAAATCGCGCCAACTACAGCGATAAGGGAGGACTGCCAATGAAAAATAGGTCGCATGAACCTGTTCACCTTCCGCACTTCTTAACTTCGAGCGGCTCATGTCTTGCGATTCGCTCTTCACAAAAAGATTACGCTACTCCTGATTGCTCCAGCAATCCCAGAAACGTTTCAATCTGTTACTGGTCGGAGAAGCTAAATCATTGGCATTTAACGCTTGCTTATCTCTAACTGACTGGGGCGCTAGGATTCGAACCTAGGAATGGCGGGACCAAAACCCGCTGCCTTACCACTTGGCTACGCCCCACTGGTGTCACCTTGCTTATGGTAGCAGCTCGTACCCGCAAAGTGTCAAGCCTTTTTTCAGAATTTGGAAGAAAAGTTGAAAGTTAGAAGGTTTTTTAGGTTGAAAGTTGCCAAGTTAACGAGTTTTTTAACCTTCAACCTCCAACCTTCTAACCTCCAACCTTCTAACCTCCAACCCAGTTCCCTCAAGCGGGGTAGATCCGCAAGCGCCGATTCGGCTCATCCCCAAAACTATCGGACTTGAGGCGATAGTGTTCGACGAGTTCGTGCTGCATCTTACGCACTTTTGGCGATCGCGGCAGCAACTCTACGGGTTGACCTTTGGGGAGTACAATTTGCTCAACCGCAAGGCGAGCCTCTTCGAGTGCTTCGATTTCGTCTTCAGTGCCGCTTTGAGTAAATAAGCGTAAGTCAGTTACCTCCGGCATACTGGGATCGTCCATATCCAACATGTGCCGCAAGGCGCGGGTAATCTGAGGGATAGTGCTCGCTTTCACCGAGTGAATCGGCACATGACGCGCTTTGGCAATAGAGCGCAGCTTACCGTGGTTTTTAACATGCGATCGCAAACTCAACACCGCATCTGCACTGTCCATATCCTTGGTCAATACCACCGGCAAACTGAGCACCCGAATCACCTGCTCCAATTGATTGCGACTGACGCCATAGGGATAAATATGCAGCGGCAAATCTTCCCCATTCGGCCCAGGCATTCTCACCCCATTGGCAAAGTCATCTTGTTCTTGCCAGGATTGATTGAGCAACTGTTCAAAGTTGCGATTTTCGGAATACGGTTCTGCTAATGGACGCGATAAAGGTTTCATCTGTCCAGACGAGCGCCATCCCGTTGATTTTGTCTGCGTCTGCAATGAAGAGAATCCAGCTCGATTCGGCGGCGTGGCGACGGGTGCCGTCGGAAATTCACGGGTAATCGTCACCTTCCCATTGTCATGCACCGTTCTCACTTGCGGATTCGGTTGGCGACCCCGCAGCAAGTCATCGACGGTATCCGAAACACTCTCATGAACAACCCAGCGCTGCCGCTCCAGCATTTCGATGGCAATATCAAAGGTTGGGGGAGCTTTACGCTCTAAAACCGTTTTCTGAGAGCCTCGGCGTCTAGCTTCATCATCTCCCAGCGTCACAGCCTGGATACCGCCCACCAAATCGGAAAGGGTCGGATTTTTAATCAAGTTTTCAATGCGATTGCCGTGAGCCGTTCCAACGAGCTGCACACCTCGCTCTGCAATGGTTCGAGCCGCCAGCGCTTCGAGTTCCGTACCAATTTCATCAATCACGATGACTTCAGGCATGTGATTTTCCACCGCTTCAATCATCACCTGATGTTGAAGTTCAGGGCGTGCGACTTGCATCCGTCTAGCGCGACCAATCGCTGGATGAGGAATATCTCCATCACCTGCGATTTCGTTGGAGGTATCGATAATCACAACCCGTTTATGCAAATCATCCGCCAATACCCTGGCAATTTCCCGCAAAGCTGTAGTTTTACCCACACCCGGACGCCCCAGCATCAGAATCGACTGACCGGTTTCCACCAAGTCACGAATCATGCCGATGGTGCCAAAAATCGCTCGACCCACACGGCAGGTTAAGCCAATAATTTCACCGGGACGGTTGCGAATCGCGCTAATTCGGTGCAGGGTTCGCTCAATTCCCGCACGGTTATCTCCACTAAAGTGTCCCACGCGCTGAACACAATGATGAATTTGTTCTTGAGTGATTGGGGTTTCAAAAAGGTACTCTGCCCCATGAGGAAAGCGTACTTCTGGAAAGCGACCCAAATCCATGACCACTTCAATCAGACGGTCTTGCTGGGGGTGTTGCTCCAATACTGAGCGAATTTCTTCGGGTAAGATGTCCAGCAACTTTTGCAGGTCGTCTGTAATCTGCATCCTTTGTGAAGTAATGTTTTCTTGTCCAACCGATGATTCTTGATTAGATAGCACTTTTTGATCGGATAGATTGATTTCGTGGGAATACACCATAGGGTCGTATTAAAACAGCATTGGCTGCTCTTAGTGGTGGGCGTTTTGAAAATCTGTGTTTATTCAATGTTCGGGTTTCGTTTTGTCTGAGTTGGGGTCATGTTTTTGAGATATTTTCAACTGGGAAACTAAAGAATGAGCAGTTTCTACTGCTTGCCAAAGTAGCCTGGGGGACTCTTCCAGGCATCCAAGGCTTTGGTTTTGCAGTGATATGAGATTGGCATCAGCGGCTTCCCCATTAGGTTGTTCTAATTTCTCTAGAATCGGTGAAAGTAGGACACGAGCGTAACTGCCGTAAGCAATACCCGCTACATGGGATTTGGGATTTTGGATGTGATTAACGGGTTGATCTGGGTCATTTCTCCTTCCCTGTTCATTCAGAAGTCCAACATCTCTTAACTTCATGACGGTATGATCATTCGTACCCCCCGCTAGCTGGACGTATCCGGGTAATCTCGCGGCGAGGACTTTCTGTGAAAGCTTGACCGCCGCGCGAGTAGCGCCCATGCCGATATCTCCGCTCATGGGACGACCATCAGTCTGCCAAACTAAGGGACAGGGTAGGGGCATAATCAGGTCGTGCAGCGCCCAGAGGTAATCCATTAAACCGTCACCATCTGGGCAGCTAATCGCTAAGAGTTTGAGCCGATTTACCCACGGCGCGATCGCTTGCCATAAGCGTTTAAAATCTGTGAGGTGCCCGACTTTCGTGTGGATTTCTAGGGCGTCAACACCAGCCGGTAGAATCAGTTGTGCGATCGCCTCCGGAGCAAAAACATAGGAGCGAGGATATATGATCTGACTGGGACAAATCGGCAGACAGCGACCACAGCCATAGCAACGTTGGTCGATTACTCCACAGAAGCCCTCAATCGATGTTGGATTTTCTCCTCCCCTTGATAAAGGGGGGATTGATTTTGGATTCGCTGCCCAATCATGTGTTTTTTCGCTACCAATTGGAGATTGGTGCTGTGAAAGTTTAGAACTTACCCCGGCTGTAAATTGGCTCCCCTGTTCTCCGGCTGCGATCGGTTTTGCGGTTGGGAAAACAATCGCTTGTGCTGGGCAAATCTTTTCGCAAGGACGAGGACAGTCTGCCGGACACAATTGCGGGTCAAATTCGGCTTTGCGAAAATGTGGGTCTTCCCCATCATTTAAGCTCACCATCAGCAACGGTCGGTGATTGAATCCAAATCCTCGCACTTGGGCTTCCTCACCTAGTTCAGTGGCTACTTGTAAGGCGTCTAGTGCCGACGCAATCACCGCCGGGTCAGCTGCGACATCAATACAATCAGCACCGGCGAGGGTGTAAGCCAAGGTGAGGTTTCGGACAGCAGGGAGGTGTTGAAAGCTGGCTCCGCAGATGAGCTTAAACCAGTTCCCCTCCCTTAAAGAGCGTAAGGGATAGTACAGTTCAGTCACCCCTATATGCTAAATCCTTGAGAAAAAAATGGGGAGGTGAAATTTCCCGACTTGTTCCATGAGGAGGGCTGAGGGCGGAAATCCGAATGAAGATCATGAAGCTGTGCGATTGTCCGACGGACATTGGCAAAGCCGATCGCGCCGATTTCCCCCTTAGATGTGTAGATATGGGGAACCCTACTTGCGTTTCACCCTAAATCTGGGGGTTAGTTCTTAACTCAGTGACCTAAAAAATAGCGAGGAGATGGCTCCTCGGCTATGATTAATTTTCTTTACGTTGCGCCCTGAAACCAGCTTGTGCAGACGGGCAGAAATCATCCACTAGTTTTTTGTAGGTGTTTATCCCCCACTCCCCCCTCCTTTCACCTGGATGGTGGGAAACTTTCGCCATCTTGCATTAGGGGTCATCTCCTAATCGTTGATGGCGTTCAACAGGACTTCTGATAAAGATAGATCAGCCATGTCATCCATCGTAATTGCGTCACAAATATCAAATTTGGCTCCGACCCCTTGCAACTGATCGTCTAACGCCTTGAGAAACTGAGTTGCGGTTGCGTCATTACCCACTTGAATCATCGAAATTCCGAGTTCTTCATCCCGTTCCATCTGTTGCGAGGCTTCCACAATGGCGACCATCACGCCTTTGCGGTCATCCGGTTCCCCATCGGTGATCACCAATATGGTTTCTCCACCTGGCTTGGTTTGTCCAGCCGCTTTGCGCTGAAAGTAGCGATCGCTCGCATCCTTGAGTACAGCCGCCAGGTTGGTAGTACCCGCCGGGTCATTTTCTTGAAAAATTTGTGCCACCTTGCTAGAGGTAACATTGTCGTAGCGTTTAAACCGACTGGAAAACAGGTAAACAGTAATCCCATCCGGATCGAATTGTTCACACTTTCTGGCCAGCGCTAAGGTAGATTCCTGTGCTGCCTCCCAGCGACTTCGTCCACCCGCTTGGTCGGGAGTGGACATACTGCCGCTCTTGTCAATGATTAGAGTGTAATCACGGTCTTGCACAATATAAAGTCTCCTGCGAATAACTTAATCATTGATGGCGTTAAGCAACACTTCTGCCAAAGTCATATTCTCCATGTCATCCAG
This sequence comes from Microcoleus sp. AS-A8, assembly GCA_039962225.1. Taxonomy (NCBI): domain Bacteria; kingdom Bacillati; phylum Cyanobacteriota; class Cyanophyceae; order Oscillatoriales; family Microcoleaceae; genus Microcoleus; species Microcoleus sp. AS-A8. Next base: position 78,936 of record JAMPKV010000019.1, on the reverse strand, counting down.
CGTCACTGTATCCACAATGTCGAACTTGGCACCAGCACCTTGTAGTTCATCGTCCAGTGCTTTGAGGAAACGACTGGCAGTGACATCGCTACCCACTTGAATCAGCGAAATCCCCAGTTCTTCATCCCGTTCCATATGCCGCGATGCTTCTATAATTACCTTCATCACCGCTTTACGGTCATCCGGTTCCCCATCGGTGATGACTAAAATCGTTTCTCCGTTCGGCTTCACATCTCCAGATGCCTTGCGCTGAAAGTAATTATCGGTAGCGTCCTTCAACACGCTGGCAAGATCCGTGGTACCCATCGGGTCGTTTTCCATAAAAATCTGACCGACTTTGTTAGCCGTCACATTTTCGTAACGCTTAAAGCGACCCGAAAACAGGTAAACGGTAATTCCATCTGGATCGAATTGTTCACATTTTCTAGCGAGTGCCAGGGTCGATTCTTGAGCAATGTCCCAACGGCTTCTTCCACCCGCTTGATCCGGGGTAGACATGCTGCCGCTCTTATCAATGATTAATGTATAGTCACGGTCTTCCACAATAGAACCTCCCATAATGAGAATATAGCTCCCGTGATGGTCACAGTTTCCTAATCTAAGCCTATACGACTCCAGGATGAATTTTTACCCATGAGTTTCTCGTAAGGCGGTCAAATAATCAATCGCGGCATCTAACTTAGAAGGATAGGAATAAGAAAATTCTTCAAACCACAAACCTTCTTCTGAGCGAGGATTTAATTTTTTTAACCATTTCGTCGCTTCTTGAGTCAGCGCCTCTCGTTTCTTTTGACGCTTCTGCTCTTCCTTGATTTGTTCTTCTCTCAGTTGTTGTTCTTTCCGGAGCTGTTCTTCTCTTAGTTGTTGCTGCTTTTTAAGTTCTTCTGCTTGCTCTCTTTCCTCAAACTCAGCCCGAACATCAGCTAATAAATTTTCCTCAGCTAAAGAGAGAAAATTATTCTGAACGGGTTGGGAGTAATACGTCGGGGAAATGGGTGGTGGAGATTGAAACTCTTGTTCCTGAAAAAGAGTCTCCTTTTGGGGTTTCAATCCCATCTCTTTTTCTTCATACTCCGCTTTGACTTGAGCTAATAAGTCATCTATTGATTCCATGAGTTTGACCCCCAGTTACAAACATGTTTAATCGAAAATAGCATTGAGGAATACTTCAATTTGGGTCATGTCCTGTATGTCATCAAAGGTAACTGTATCTACAATGTCAAAATTTACCCTAATCCCCTTGAACTAATCACCTAACCTTGAGGAACTTGTTAACCTTCGGATTAGACCCTACTTGAATTACAGAAATAGGTCGTTCTTGCTCTCGCTCCATCCCCTCAGAAGCATCAATGATTACGTCGGTTAGGCCAATCTGCTCGTCGGGCGTCCCATCCGTAATGACTATTATTTTCTCTCCATTCGCATCCGTTTGACTAGCTGTATGGCGTTGAAACTAGTTGTTGATGACAGCAGGCAGCATAGCGATTAATGGAGGAGGATAGGGCTACTGGCCTACCTAGTCCGTAATGGCATTGAGTAACACTTCTGTTAGGGTCATGTCCTCCATGTCCTCCATAGTCACTGTGTCTACAATGTCAAACTTGGCACCAGCGCTTTGGAGTTCGTCATCTAAGATTTTGAGAAACTTGGTAGCCTGGGCATCTGTGCCAACTTGAATAAAGGAAATGGCTAATTCTTCATCCCGTTCCATCCGCCGGGATGTTTCTATAATTACCTTCATAACTGCTTTGCGGTCATCGGGTTCACCATCAGTAACCACCAGGATTGTCTCTCCGTTTGGCTTAGTCTGACCAGCGGCCTTGCGTTGGAAGTAATTACTGGTAGCATCTTGTAGCACACTTGCTAAATCAGTGCGACCTGAGGGTTCATTTTCTTTAAAGACTTGTGTAACTTTGTTCGTGGTTACATTGTCGTAGCGTTTGAAGCGACCGGAAAACAAGTACACCGTGATGCCGTCTGGGTCAAATTCTTCGCATTTACTGGCTAAGGCGAGGCTAGACTCTTGCATGGTTTCCCAACGGCTTTTGTTACCCAACTGGTCACGAGTAGCCATGCTGCCGCTTTTGTCGATGATTAATGTATAGTCACGCTGCTGTAGCATGAAAATCTCCCCCAATCTGCTCAGTATGTTTCAAGGGTATCAAAACCCCTAATCTGAGCTACAACGTTGAGGGAGGATTCTTGTTCGTTGGGCTTGGGATATATTGGGGTTTAAGCTAACCCGCTAAGACCATTTCCGATAAGGCATCTTTTAGAGGCTTCCAACGGAAAGAGCGATCGCCACCCATTTCCACAGCCACTTTGACTCGCGGTTCCTGTTGGGGCAGAGTGGTTAAATATTCCACTTCCTGACTCGACAGGATATTACCTTCAATCAGCCACAGCACCAAGCCTTTGGACTTTGGAGGCAAATGTTCTAGTTGGTAGGTCAATACAGGTGGCACATAATAAACTCGAATATCTTTCTTGCCCAAATGAGGAGGACGCACACCGTGGACGCCGGTGAGGTAGGCAGATAGGTCACCTAAACCTCTAGCGGTCATGCACAAACTGGCATAGCCTGCGGCGCGCAAACGGCGTCGATAACGTCCCTCGAATCCCCCCTCTAAGGGCATGTACATGGCGAGTGAACCCGATTGTTCCAAATTGCGGACGAAGGAGTTGCCGGTCGTAATCAGTGCCATCTCTACCTCCCTTTCTTCCTTAAGTTTTATTAATGAGCGTTAGGGATTTATTATAGATGATGGTCTTGTCTCCTGAAGAGTGAGCGGGTCGCCAAAAATCATCAAGAATAACTAGACATATGTAGAAAAATAATTTATAGTATACGATTGTGACCAAAATGAAGGTTGCTCAAAAGCAACTCAGGTTGGGATAACCGCTGTTCTTTGAGCCGCAGGTTCAAGACCAGAATGTCTTTACAGTCGGTTATTTGGCTTCTCTGCCTTAAGGTTGAGGCACAGTCAAATGCCAGTGCTGTAGGAGAATCTGCCAGGTTCTTTGACCGACAGCTTCTGACTTATATGTACTTGCATATTCGCTGCGTAGGGATACTGAGGCGTTTACGGCTTAAGTCCCGGCGAACCAAGGTGACGCGGTTAGCCAGTACTGATCCCTAAAAACGGTTCACACAATCTGGTTCTTAAGTCTTACAGGGCTACCAGACGACACAAATTCCCCCACCAAGGGAATTCTCGTCTGAAAGTCAAGATGACAAAGTTTGTGGGATAGAGCGAGTTCACAGAATATCGTTGAATCCTGCCTTGCTGTGATGTCTAAATTAAGGAGAAACCCGCCGTGTCTGTCGGTATCCTCGGCACTAAACTCGGCATGACCCAAATTTTCGACGAGGAAGGAAAAGCAATTCCTGTCACCGTCGTCCAAGCAGGTCCATGCACCGTAACACAAATAAAAACGAAACAGACGGATGGCTACACCTCCGTTCAAATTGGTTATGACGAAGTCAAACCGAAGGCACTCAACAAGCCAGAGTTGGGACACTTAGCCAAATCAAGTGCCCCACCGTTACGCCATCTGCGCGAGTACCGCTTGGATGACACGGCTTCATTTGAGCTAGGTCAAGCCCTAAAGGCTGATATTTTTACCGCTGGTCAAATTGTTGATGTTGCCGGAACCAGTATTGGTCGTGGCTTTGCCGGTTATCAAAAGCGCCACAACTTCAAGCGAGGACCGATGGCACATGGTTCCAAAAACCATCGCTTACCGGGTTCGACTGGACCTGGTACAACACCCGGTCGCACATTTCCAGGCAAGAGAATGGCGGGTCGCCTCGGAGGCACAAGGGTGACAATCCGTAAGCTTCAGGTCGTGCGGGTAGACACAGAACGCAATTTGCTGCTGATTAAAGGGGCTGTTCCCGGTAAGCCAGGGGCACTTTTGAGCATTGCACCGACAAACAAGGTCGGTCGATAGTCATTGTTCTGGTTCAGCGGTCATGGCGATGAATTATGAGAAATGAGCCACGAACAAAAGGATAAATGACTAAGGACTAAGGACTAAGGACTAAGGACTAAAGATTATGGTTGATTGTGTGGTGCGCGATTGGCAAGGAGAAGAAGTCGGACAGGCGACTTTAGACTTGCGAGTTGCCAAAGAAGAAAGTGCGGCTCACGTCGTTCACCGGGCACTGGTGATGCAGATGACCAATGGTCGTCAAGGAACCGCTTCCACTAAAACCCGCGCTGAAGTTAGGGGGGGAGGACGCAAACCTTGGCGACAAAAAGGAACAGGTCGAGCGCGTGCTGGCTCAAACCGTTCACCTCTGTGGCGTGGTGGTGGTGTGACCTTTGGTCCCAAACCCAAAGACTACAACATTAAAATGAACCGCAAAGAGCGCCGATTAGCTTTACGGACGGCGTTTCAGAGTCGAGCCGAAGATTTGATTGTGGTGCAGGACTTTGCTGACCAATTACCACGGCCGAAGACAAAAGAGTTGCTAGGAGCGTTCGTTCGCTGGGGAATTGAGCCAGAAGCCAAAGTTCTCATCATCGTGCCTGAAATAGAAGAAATGGTCTATTTGTCAGCGCGCAACATCCCTACCGTTAAATTAATTGGCGCGAGCAGCTTGAATGTCTATGACCTGCTCAATGCTGACAAAATCGTGACGACCGACACAGCTCTTGCCAAACTTCAGGAGGTTTACAGTGACTGAGTATGACCCCCGCTACCTTGCCGATCTGGTGCGGCGTCCAATTGTGACGGAGAAGGCAACTCTGCTATTAGAGCAGAACAAGTATGTCTTTGAAGTGATTCCCAAGGCGACCAAACCACAAATCAAAGCCGCGATTGAAAGCCTTTTTGAGGTCAAGGTGACCAGTGTAAATACCTTAAATCCGCCGCGCAAAAAGCGTCGAGTTGGCAAATTCGTAGGTTACAAGGCTCAGTACAAACGAGCGATCGTCACCTTAGCCGAAGGAGATTCGATTACCTTGTTCCCCGAAGTATAGGACTGAAGACTGAGGATCGGGAAAGTCGTAAGTGTGAATTTATTCAATCTACCTCTAGTCCCAATCCTAGCTTTCCCAATCCCTAATCCCTAATACAGAGTAAATAAAGGATATTTGTTATGGGCATCCGTTCTTATCGGCCCTACACTCCCGGTACTCGTCAAGGTACGGTCTCAGATTTTGCGGAGATTACGCGGAGTGAGCCAGAAAAATCACTAGTTGAGTTCAAGCATCGCGCCAAGGGTCGCAACAATCGCGGTGTCATTACCAGCCGACGTCGTGGCGGCGGACACAAACAGCTATATCGCATCATTGACTTCCGCCGCGATAAGCGCAATATGCCAGCTAAAGTGGCAGCCATTGAGTACGATCCCAACCGCAATGCTCGGATTGCACTTCTTTACTATCAGGATGGGGAAAAACGATATATTCTTCATCCCGATAAGTTAGCTGTAGGGACAACCGTGATGTCAGGTCCCGAAGCTCCGATTGAGATTGGCAACGCCCTGCCCCTGAAAAATATTCCCCTAGGTACCAACGTTCATAATGTTGAGCTGATTCCAGGACGGGGTGGCCAGATTGTGCGTGCCGCAGGCGCAACCGCTCAAGTCGTGGCGAAAGAGGGCGACTATGTTACCCTGAAACTTCCCTCGACTGAAGTCCGAATGATTCGTCGGGATTGCTACGCGACGATTGGGCAAGTCGGGAACCTAGAACACAGAAACCTGAGTTTGGGCAAAGCAGGCCGCAACCGACACAGAGGGCGTCGTCCCAAGGTGAGAGGAAGTGTCATGAACCCGGTGGATCATCCACATGGCGGCGGCGAGGGAAGAGCGCCTATTGGTCGCTCAGGCCCAGTCACACCCTGGGGTAAACCCGCCTTGGGCGCTAAAACCCGCAAAAAGAAAAAGCAAAGCTCTTCTTTAATTGTCCGGCGTCGGCGGAAGACCTCGAAGCGAGGACGTGGCGGTCGTCAGTCTTAGGCATTTGGAGGTTAGAAGCGTGCGGGGGAAGCTAGTAACGCGATTACAAATTAAATCTTTCAACCTTCAACTTTTAACCTTCAATCTTTAGCCTTTCAATCTTTAACCTTTCAACCTTCAACATTGAATTATGGGTCGTTCTTTAAAAAAAGGTCCTTTTGTCGCTGATAGTCTTCTCCGAAAGATTGAAGTTCTGAATTCTAGGGGAGAAAAACAGGTTATTAAAACCTGGTCACGAGCTTCAACCGTTTTGCCCCAAATGGTAGGTCATACGATCGCGGTTCACAATGGACGGACCCATGTCCCGATTTTTATCAATGAACAAATGGTGGGGCATAAGCTGGGCGAATTTGCACCAACTCGAACATTTCGGGGCCACTCCAAGAGTGACCGGAAAGCGGGTCGCTAGAAGGATTTCGTTCCTCAAATTTTTAGAGTAAAGACAACTATGGCGATAGATACTACAGCAGAAACTAAAGCGATCGCACGCTACATCCGCATGTCTCCCTTTAAGGTCAGGCGGGTTCTCGATCAAATTCGGGGTCGGTCGTACCGAGAAGCCTTGATTATTTTGGAGTTTATGCCTTATCGGGCTTGTGAACCCATCCTAAAAGTCCTGCGCTCCGCCGTCGCCAATGCCGAACATAATGCCGGTCTTGACCCAGCTAATCTGGTCATCACCAAAGCTTTTGCTGACATGGGACCGAGCTTAAAGCGTTTCCGCCCAAGAGCTCAAGGTCGCGCTTATCAGATTCGCAAGCCCACTTGCCATATCACCGTAGCCGTTTCTCCAGATGTCAAGGGCGAATAGAGCGAGCCTTCTTTGAACAGGAGATAACACAAGTTGTTAACGTTGAATTTTTAGGGATTAAAGCCAAAAATTTCTTAAAAATAACAACAAACAACTACTAATTAAAAAAAAGGAAGGAGTCGTGGGACAGAAAATTCATCCAATTGGGTTTCGACTAGGTATTACGCAAGAGCATCGCTCTCGCTGGTTTGCCGACACCAAACGCTACCCCGAAATCCTCCAAGAGGACCATAAAATTCGGCAGTTTGTTGAAGCCAAACTGAATAACGCCGGAATTGCGAACATTCGGATCGAACGCAAAGCCGACCAAGTGGATTTAGAAATTCACACCGCACGACCAGGCGTCGTCGTGGGTCGCGGGGGAGCTGGAATCGAGAATTTACGAGTCGGTCTTCAGGAAGCCTTGGGTGGGCATCGTCAAATTCGCATTAATGTGGTCGAAGTCGCACGAGTCGATGCGGATGCCGAACTGATTGCCGAATACATCGCTCAACAGCTTGAGCGAAGAGTTTCCTTCCGGCGAGTTGTTCGTCAAGCGATTCAACGTGCCCAACGCGCTGATGTACAAGGTATCAAAATCCAGGTCAGCGGCCGGTTAAATGGAGCAGAAATTGCTCGAACCGAGTGGACTCGTGAAGGCAGAGTTCCCTTACATACCCTACGCGCCAATATCGACTTTGCCTACCGTCAGGCGAAAACTATTTACGGAATTTTAGGCGTAAAGGTTTGGGTGTTCAAAGGGGAAGTCATTCCGGGTCAAGAGGAGCAGCCAGCTCAACCCACAACTCAACCCCGCCGCCGTCAACAGCGACGTCGTCAGCAGTTTGAAGACCGCTCCAACGAATAGTTACGGCTCATTCGTCATTGGTCATTAGTAACTGAAAACTGACTACTAATAACTAACACCTAACCGATCATGTTAAGTCCTAGAAGAACGAAATTCCGTAAACAGCAGCGCGGGCGGATGAAAGGTCTGGCTACTCGTGGCAGCACCTTAAACTTTGGTGACTTTGCGCTGCAAGCGACAGAACCTGCCTGGATTACAGCTCGTCAGATTGAAGCCGGCCGTCGTGCCATGACGCGCTATATCCGCCGGGGTGGAAACATCTGGATTCGCATTTTTCCAGATAAACCCGTCACTCAACGTGCGGCTGAAACTCGTATGGGTTCTGGTAAAGGTTCGCCAGAGTTTTGGGTGGCGGTCGTCAAGCCCGGTCGCATTCTTTATGAAATCGCTGGAGTTCCGGAAGAAACGGCTCGTGAGGCGATGCGTCTAGCGGCTAACAAATTGCCAATTAAAACGAAGTTCATTACCCGCGAAGGGGAACAGGTGTAAATCATGCCTCTGCCCAAAATTGAAGATGCCCGGAAAATGAGCGACGAGGAGCTCAATGATGCGATTTTAGCGGCGAAGCGTGAGCTATTTAATCTTCGCCTACAAAAGGCCACCCGACGCCTGGAAAAACCGCATCAGTTCAAGCACACTCGGCACCGCATTGGTCAAATGATGACAGTGGTTCGGGAACGCGAATTCGCTGCACGTCCGAGCGCCAGTCAAGTGCCAACAACCTCAGAAGCATCTGCTGCATCAAGTTCTAAAGCCTCAACCCAGGTGGCTGATGCCCCACAACCCGATCAAGAAGAGGAGTAGACCCCGATGGCTGTTAAAGAAAGAGTCGGTGTGGTTGTCAGCGACAAAATGGATAAAACTGTCGTGGTCGCTGTTGAGAACCGCTCTCCCCACCCGAAGTACGGCAAGATTGTCGTGAGAACCAAGCGATACAAAGCGCATGACGAGGAAAATCAGTGTAAGGAAGGCGATCGCGTTCGCATTCACGAAACACGACCTTTGAGCCGAACCAAACGCTGGAAGGTTGCTGAAATCCTCACCCATACTGCTCCAGCTTAAGCATTGTTGTTGGTTGTTAGTTCTCCTAGGACTAACAGCACACCCCCCAATAAGTTTACGGGCGTTAGCGTGACGCATAGCGATAGCGAACACAGCTTTTCGTCAGCGGTAGTGAGTTTGCTCTGGTCAGCCTTCATGCCGATGACTTGTTGGTAAACTCGGTGATTTTTTACACGAATGCTTCGCCCCTACCAACCTAAAAGGAGGTTCATCACATGATTCAACAAGAGACTTACCTAAACGTCGCTGACAACAGCGGGGCACGTCAATTACAGTGTATTCGCGTTTTAGGTGCCGGCAACCGACGCTACGGCGGTGTAGGTGATGTGATCATTGCCGTTGTGAAGGATGCCATCCCCAATATGGCTGTAAAGAAGTCAGATGTCGTAAGAGCTGTGATTGTTCGTACCCGCAAGGGACTGCGCCGTGACAGCGGGATGAGCATTCGCTTTGACGACAACGCTGCCGTCATCATCAATAACGACGGTAACCCAAGGGGAACCCGCGTTTTCGGTCCCGTAGCGCGGGAACTACGCGACAAAAACTTTACCAAAATTGTTTCCCTGGCTCCGGAGGTACTCTGATGGCAAATCAATTCAAGAGCAAGAGCGCGAAAGAGACAACTCAGCGCTACAAAATGCACGTAAAAAAAGGCGATACCGTTCAGATCATTGCGGGTCGGGATAAGGGAAAAGTTGGAGAAATCTTACAGACTTTGCCGAAGCGCAGCGCGGTGATTGTCAAAGGGATTAACGTCAAAACTAAGCACGTTAAGCCTCAGCAGGAAGGAGAAACGGGTCAGATTGTGACCTTCGAGTATCCCATCCATAGCTCCAACGTCATGCTTTATTCCACAAAACAAAAGGTTGCCAGCCGCATCTGCTACACCTTGAATGCAGAGGGTCGGAAGGTACGGATGCTCAAAAAAACGGGCGAAATTATTGATTAATAGATTTTGGATGGAATCTAACATCCAAAACTTGGGAGTCCCTGACCAAGCCCAGGGTTGAAAAGGATAAAAACCATGTCAGAACAACTGAAAACTCTCTACCAAGAAACGATAGTCCCAAAGCTTAAAGAGCAGTTCGGCTATACAAACATTCATCAAGTCCCCAAGCTGGTTAAAGTTACAGTTAATCGGGGATTGGGAGAAGCATCTCAAAATGCTAAAGCCCTCGAATCCTCGGTGAATGAACTCGCGATTATCACCGGACAAAAACCTGTGGTTACACGAGCCAAGAAAGCGATTGCGGGATTTAAAATCCGCCAAGGTATGCCCGTTGGTGTCATGGTTACCCTCCGGGGAGAGCGCATGTACTCGTTTCTCAATCGGTTAGTTAACTTGTCACTCCCGCGAATTCGAGACTTTCGTGGCGTTAGTCCTAAAAGCTTTGATGGTCGCGGAAACTATACCCTTGGTATTCGAGAGCAACTCATCTTTCCCGAAGTAGAGTACGACAGCATAGATCAAATTCGCGGAATGGATATTTCGATTATCACCACAGCAAAAACCGACGAAGAGGGCCGCGCCTTACTCAAAGAGATGGGTATGCCCTTCCGGGAAACCTAAAAGTTTAGCAATAGGAAGGAACTAATGGCGGCAAACGACACAATTGCAGATATGCTGACCCGCATTCGTAATGCATGTATGGTACGGCATCAAACAACAAATATCCCATCCACAAAAATGACTCGAAATGTTGCCAAAGTCCTCAAAGATGAAGGCTTTATTGGTGACTTTGAGGAAGTAGGCGAAGGGATTAAAAAACAACTGGTGGTTTCTTTAAAATATAAAGGCAAGAACCGCCAACCAATTATTAGAGCCATGAAACGAGTCAGTAAGCCCGGATTAAGAGTTTACTCCAACTGCAAAGAATTACCCAGAGTTTTGGGTGGTATTGGCATTGCGATTATCTCTACCTCCAGTGGCATCATGACTGACCGAGAAGCACGGCGTCAGGGAATTGGTGGCGAAGTATTGTGCTACGTCTGGTAAGGAAAAAGTTTTGAATTTTGAGTTATACCCATTAAGGTAAGTAACTCATCACTCATAACTTAATTAAAGGAGAATTGAGTCATGTCGCGGATTGGCAAGCGCCCAATAACCGTTCCTGGTAAAGTAACCGTGAATATTGACGGTCAGCATATTGCCGTCAAAGGTCCAAAAGGAGAACTAAGTCGGATTTTGCCGGAGCAAGTCACTGTCGAGCAAGACGGTGAAACGCTCCGGGTGTTGCGGCGGGATGAATCGAGAGCAGCTCGTCAGCGTCATGGACTGTCTCGCACTCTAGTGGCGAATATGGTTGAGGGAGTCTCTCAAGGGTTTGAGAAGCGCCTCTCTATCCAAGGTGTCGGTTATCGAGCACAGGTTCAGGGCCGCAACCTGATTTTGAATGTAGGTTACAGCAAGCCGGTTGAAATTGTTCCGCCAGATGGTATCCAAGTGGCGGTTGAAAACAACGTCAACGTCATTGTTAGTGGAATCAATAAAGAAATTGTGGGCAACACAGCCGCCCGCATTCGAGCAGTCCGTCCCCCCGAAGTCTACAAGGGTAAAGGCATTCGTTATGCCAATGAAGTAGTCAGACGTAAAGCTGGTAAAGCAGGTAAGAAGTAAACATGAAGCTTACTCGTAAAGAATCAATCCGGCGTCGGCATCGGCGAGTGCGCCGGAAAGTCAGCGGAACTGCCGAACGTCCCAGATTAGCAGTCTTTCGCTCCAACGATCATATTTATGTACAGTTGATTGACGATCATCAGCAACAGACCCTAGCTGCCGCTTCCACATTAGAACCCACTCTCAAATCCGAATTAAAATCTGGCGCAACTTGTGAAGCTTCCGCCGCCGTCGGAAAGTTGATTGCTCAGCGCTCCATGGAAAAAGGCATCACAAGAGTCGTCTTTGACCGAGGTGGCAACCTCTATCATGGTCGTGTCCAAGCGTTGGCAGAAGCTGCTCGCGAAGCCGGATTAGACTTTTAGGAAATGCTAAAAAAGTCTGAAGTGTGAAGGATGAAGGATGAGCAAGTTGGTTAGTAAACATTTTCTCAGTTTACTGATCACGAAAATCTAAGTGAGAGCCGACTTCATACTTCATACTTTATATTTCATACTTCTGTAATTTTTCAGGATAAGACTATGGCAACTCGTCGAAAAAGTAACCGCGCTAAAGAAAAAGAGACGACCTGGCAAGAGCGAGTTATTCAAATCCGTCGTGTCAGTAAGGTTGTTAAAGGCGGTAAAAAATTAAGCTTCCGTGCGATTGTAGTCGTGGGAAATGAGCGTGGTCAAGTTGGTGTGGGAGTCGGTAAAGCTAGTGATGTGATTGGCGCTGTCCGTAAGGGAGTTGCCGACGGGAAAAAGCAATTGATTGATGTCCCTCTGACCAAAGCGAATTCCATCCCTCACCCCTCTAATGGTGCTGCGGTGGGAGCCAAGGTGATGATGCGACCGGCTGCACCCGGTACAGGTGTAATTGCAGGTGGTGCCGTGCGGACTGTCCTGGAATTAGCTGGGGTTCGTAATATCTTGGCTAAACAACTAGGCTCTAATAACCCTCTCAACAATGCTAGAGCTGCCATCAACGCTCTTGATTCTCTTCGTACCTTCTCGGAAGTAGCAGAAGAACGGGGTGTTCCCATCGAGAACCTTTACGCTTAAAGAAAGTTGCAGGTTGGTAGGTTAGTTGGTCGAATGTTTTAACCTTTAGCTTTCAACCTTTAACTTTCAACCTTCAATTTTCAACTGGCTAACCTTCAACTTTAATATCTAAGTGCAAGATTATGAGAATCAACGATGCAGTGCCCCAAAAAGGGTCTAAAAAGCGCCGCCGTCGGCTTGGTCGAGGCATCGCCGCAGGTCAAGGAGCAAGTGCCGGCAAAGGAATGCGGGGTCAAAAGGCGCGTTCCGGTGGCAATACACGACCCGGATTTGAAGGTGGACAGATGCCGTTGTATCGTCGTCTACCCAAGTTAAAACACTTTACGGTCATCAATCGTAAACATTACACTACGATTAACGTGGGCAAGCTATCATCACTTCCTGCCAATACAGAGGTGACCTTAGCCTCGTTAATGGAGGCGGGTATTGTAACCACCAATGATGGGCCATTGAAACTTCTCGGCGACGGGGAACTCAATGTGGCTCTCAATATCAAAGCCGCTGCCTTCACGGCTGGTGCCCGCCAAAAAATTGAGGCCGCTGGTGGAAGCTGTGAAGTTATAGGCATAAATGCAACGGCATGACGTCCTGCTAAGGTCGGTGTGCTTGCCTCACCCCCGTATCCTGTAGAGGTAGCCCTTTATGGTTGTTAGTCGAGACAAAGCTCCAACCGCTCAAGAAACATTTATGCAGATGGCTCAAGCTGCTGGCCTTAGAGGTCGGCTGCTTGTGACCATTGGCTTATTAATTGTTGCTCGCATGGGTATCTTTTTACCCTTGCCGGGAATCGACCGCGTAAGATTTTCAGCAGATATCCAAAATAACTCTGTTCTTGGATTCTTGGACATTTTCTCTGGAGGCGGTATTTCCGCTGTAGGGATTTTTGCTCTGGGAATTTTGCCCTTTATTAATGCCTCAATCATCCTACAGCTCCTGACGGCTGCGATTCCTTCTTTAGAAAATTTACAGAAAAATGAAGGAGAGGCTGGGCGTCGCAAGATTTCTCAGATTACCCGCTACGTGGCCGTGGGATGGGCCGTAATTCAAAGTGTGGGGATTACGGCTGGGTTGCTCAGACCGTATGCCATTGATGGAGGAGGTCCTCTATTTATTGCGGAAACCGCGCTTGCCCTAACGGCGGGTTCGATGTTTGTTATGTGGCTATCGGAGCTAGTCACCGAACGGGGAATTGGTAACGGAGCCTCTCTTTTAATTTTCGTCAATATCGTTGCCGTTCTCCCCAAAACCTTGGGCCAAACTATCGAATTGGCTCAGACGGGTGGTCGAGAAACGGTGGGTAAAGTCGTTATTCTCCTGCTCGTGTTCCTCGTCATGATTGTCGGGATTGTCTTTGTGCAGGAGGGAACGCGCCGAATTCCCATTATCTCAGCACGGCGTCAAGTGGGGCGTCGTCTCTACCGAGAGCGAACCAGTTACCTACCCCTACGCCTTAACCAAGGCGGCGTGATGCCGATTATCTTTGCTTCTGCTGTGTTGATTCTTCCAGCATCTCTGGCTCAATTTACAGGCGCGAGTGCGAATAAGGGATTTTTGGCACAAGCCCACCAAGGGTTAGTTCAGGTTTCTAATTATTTAAGCCCGAACGGGCCAACCCCCTGGCTGTATGTCTTGGTTTATTTAGTCCTGATTGTATTCTTTAGTTACTTCTACGCTTCACTGATTGTTAATCCAGTCGATATGGCGCAGAACCTGAAGAAGATGGGAGCGAGTATTCCTGGCATTCGTCCCGGACGGACAACGAGTGAATATGTTGAGCGGGTGTTAAATCGATTGACGTTTTTGGGAGCGATTTTCCTTGGATTGGTGGCGGTTGTGCCAACGGCGGTGGAAAGCGCTACGGGTGTCACGACATTTAAAGGATTGGGTGCTACATCCTTGCTGATTTTAGTCGGTGTAGCCATTGACACAGCTAAGCAGATTCAAACCTATGTAATTTCCCAGCGTTACGAAGGCATGGTCAAGCAGTAGAAGGAGACTGGGGTGAGACAAAGAGCGATTGGCCTGACGGTTGGTCACCCAAAACTAAAGGCTTGCCTGTTCTAAATCTGGGTGGCCTACACCATCACTCAAGCTAATCGCTCAATCATCATCGTTAAAAACTAATGGCAAGATTAATCTTTTTAGGACCTCCAGGTGCAGGCAAAGGGACTCAAGCCCAACTTTTGGCTGGGCTATTGGCAATTCCTCATATTTCAACGGGTGATATCTTAAGGAGTGCGATCGCTCAAGCCACCCCTTTGGGCCAAAAAGCCAAGTCCTATATGGAAAAGGGCGAGTTAGTTCCTGATGAGTTACTGCTCGATTTAGTACGTGATCGCCTCCAGCAAACCGATACACAGAAAGGTTGGATTTTAGATGGCTTTCCGCGTAATGTCAGCCAAGCGACTTTCCTAGAAAAACTGTTGCAAGAACTCAACCAGACGTTTGATTATGCCGTCAATCTGGACGTTCCAGATGAGGTCTTAATGACTCGGTTATTGGGACGGGGACGCCATGACGATAATGAACAGACCGTTCGCAAACGCCTGGAAGTCTATCGCAACGAGACTGAACCTTTGATTGGTTTTTACAAGGAGCGAGCCTCCTTAAAAGTCATTGATGGAGATCGTTCTGTGGAAGAAGTAACACAATCGCTTCAGCAATCAGTGGTGTCCTAACATCCGTGCTTAGGGAGTCGTAGGACTTCAGTCCCATCGCTTTTTTTAAGTCAAGCATCAGCTTAATTGAAACTCAGCCATTTCAATCCCCTTTTTGATAAAATATGTTAAGACTCCCTGGACAAATCTGCAAAACTATTGAATCTAAGGGGGTGGTCAACGAAAAAATTGAGGAATGAAGATATTGTCTAAGCAAGACTTAATTGAAATGGAAGGCACGGTAACGGAATCCCTTCCCAATGCGATGTTTCGGGTTGATCTGGACAATGGGGTTAACGTCCTGGCTCACGTGTCTGGGAAACTTCGCCAGAATAACATCAGAATCTTACCAGGAGATCGGGTCAAAGTTGGAGTAAGTCCCTACGATTTAACTAAAGGGAGAATCACCTACCGCGATCGCCCAAATTACGGTTCTGGGTCAAAAGGTTCAGTCGCCCGTGTCAAAGGGCGCGTTGGTTCCCGATGAGAATCGTTCCGGTCAGGACATGATTGCTAAAGGGACGGCCCAAAGGCCAAAGGGCGCTAGCCCAAAGCAACAAATCTGCCCCCATAGAGAAATCTGTTGCAAGCGTTTAGACGTTGAGCGCAACAAACGCCAAAGGCGATTGATGGGTTCATGTAAGGTTTGTCTTCTAAAAGAATCAATAGCGATCGCCCCTGGAAAGCCGTTTCGGGGTTACTCAAGCCAATCATAGCGGCCTAAAAGTCACGATAAACTCTCGCAAGAGGCCGATAGAATGCCTAGAGGAGCTAAATTTCTCCACTGCTGAGCAGACATTTTTGATAAAATATGTTAAGAATCCCTAGACAAACATCCACTAGTCTGGACGTGTAGGAGGGGTTGATCGTATTGAGGATTGAGTCCATTGGCTAAACAAGACTTAATTGAAATGGAAGGCACGGTGACCGAATCCTTGCCGAACGCCATGTTCAGGGTTGATCTGGACAATGGCTTTAATGTCCTTGCCCACATATCGGGAAAAATCCGACGAAATTACATTAAAATCTTGCCCGGAGATCGCGTTAAAGTTGAACTCACGCCCTACGATCTTACGAAAGGCCGAATAACCTACCGCCTACGGAAGAAATAGTATTCAGCTAAAGTTTATCTTTACAGTCCAATGTTGACCAAAAAAGATTAACAGCCATATCTTAAAAGTGATATAATGTTAAGCTTGCAGTGTGGCCCAAAAAAGGCATGAAAGTAAGAGCATCAGTCCGGAAAATGTGTGAGAAGTGCCGCGTCATTCGACGTCGCGGTCGAGTCATGGTGATTTGTCAAAATCCTAAGCATAAACAGCGTCAGGGATAGCCGATAGGCTCTTAAGACTCATTTGTAGCACAAAACAAAGAATAGGGAGAAGAAAGCGTGGCACGGATTGCCGGTATAGACCTTCCTCGCGACAAGCGTGTAGAAATTGGTCTGACCTACATCTATGGAATCGGTCTATCGAGGTCTCATGAAATTTTGGCATCCACAGGAGTGAATCCTGATACCAGAGTCAAAGATTTAAGTGATGCCGAAGTAGCGGCTCTCAGAGCGGCTGTAGAAAGCAACTATCAGGTGGAAGGGGATCTCAGGCGCTGGGAGTCCATGAACATCAAGCGCTTGGTTGACATTGGCACCTATCGGGGTCGCCGCCATCGTATGGGATTACCAGTACGAGGTCAGCGGACTCGAACCAACGCTCGAACGCGCCGAGGTCGGCGTGTTGCCGTTGCTGGGAAGAAGAAGCCACCGGCTAAGAAGTAATCCCTTTATTTCATTTACACCCATACAGTTAAATCGATAAAGCGACATGGCGCGACCAACGAAAAAAACAGGTGCAAAGAAGCAAAAACGTAATGTACCCAATGGAGTAGCCTACATCCAGTCCACCTTCAACAACACAATCGTCACCATCGCCGACACCAGAGGCGACGTGGTGTCGTGGGCTTCAGCTGGCTCAAGTGGCTTTAAAGGAGCCAAAAAAGGAACACCATTTGCCGCTCAAACAGCCGCCGATTCAGCGGCGCGTAGAGCCGCAGACCAGGGAATGCGCCAAATTGAAGTGATGGTAAGTGGTCCGGGTGCTGGTCGCGAAACCGCGATTCGAGCCATTCAAGGGGCAGGACTGGAAATTACATTGATTCGGGATGTGACACCCATCCCCCATAACGGCTGCCGTCCGCCCAAGCGGCGTCGAGTTTAACCAACTATTGGTCTGTATGAGAGATTGAGGAGTGTCAGCTAGGAACAGTGCATCACGCCGTTATACTAACCTGCTGGTGCTTCGCTAATTGGCATATTGCACCTGACCCATTGTCAGGAGCAAAAAATGAGAAAGCACAATAACAGTGCTTTCTTTTGGGTCTTATGAATAAGGGAGGTTACTCCGTGGCGCAGTTTCAGATTGAGTGTGTAGAGTCTAAAACACTGAAGAATCAGAGTCAATATAGTAAATTTGTCCTGGAGCCTCTCGAACGCGGTCAAGGTACAACGGTTGGTAACGCATTAAGACGGGTTCTGCTATCAAACTTGGAAGGGGCAGCCGTAACCGCTGTCCGAATTGCCGGTGTGAACCACGAGTTTGCCACCATAGAGGGGGTCAGAGAGGACGTTCTGGAAATTCTTCTAAACATGAAGGAAATTGTCCTCAAAAGCTATACCTCTGCGCCTCAGATTGGTCGAGTCATGATTACGGGGCCTGCGACCGTGAGAGCGGCTCAGTTCGATTTACCCTCTGAAGTGGAAATCGTAGATCCGGGTCAGTACATTGCGACTTTAGCCCCAGGGGCAAGGCTGGAGATAGAGTTTCGGATCGAAAAAGGGAAAGGATATCGCTCCGTAGAACGAGGGCGCGAAGATGGTTCTGCGGTAGACTTCCTCCAGATTGACGCGGTGTTTATGCCGGTGAGTAAAGTCAATTACAGCGTTGAGGATGCTCGAATTGACGGATCTCTGGAAAAAGACCGCTTGCTTTTGGAAATTTGGACGAATGGTAGCTTAACCCCTCAAGAAGCATTGAGCCAAGCTGCCAATCTCCTGGTTGATCTGTTTAATCCTTTAAAAGATATCAATCTGGAATCCATTAAAGATGAATATCCAGATGATGAAGACCCAACCAGCCAAATTCCAATTGAAGAATTGCAACTGTCTGTGCGGGCGTATAACTGCTTGAAGCGGGCTCAGATTAACTCTGTGGCTGACTTGTTGGATTATAGTCAGGAAGACCTCCTGGAAATCAAAAACTTTGGTCAAAAGTCGGCTGAAGAAGTGATTGAAGCCTTGCAACGGCGTTTGGGGATCACATTGCCTCAAGAAAAATCCGCCAAACCGAGCTAGGTGTTGACAGGAGCAATTCAGTTGTAGTGGAAGTGTATAGGAAGAGAAAAAGATGCGTCACCGTTGTCGTGTACCCCAACTGGGAAAGCCCGCTGACCAGCGGAAGGCTCTGCTGAGAGCTCTTGCCACTGAACTAATTCGTCACGGACGAATCACCACGACCAAAGTGCGGGCAAAAGCCGTGCGTGCGGAAGTGGAAAAAATGATTACCCTGGCTAAAAATGGTTCCTTGGCGTCCCGACGTCAGGCGCTAGGCTATATTTACGATAAACAGTTGGTTCATTCCCTATTTGAGGGAGTTAAAGAGCGCTATAGCGATCGCAATGGCGGATATACCCGCGTACTGAGAACCGTACCCCGTCGTGGCGATAACGCGGAAATGGCCATTATCGAGCTAGTCTGATCAAAGGTTGAAGGTTAAAAGGTTGAAGGTTGAAGGTTGTTGGCGATAGCATTGCGATAGCGACATTAGGCGCGTCAGCGTTCCCCGTTCCCCCAAGGATGGGGGAAGGCTCAAACGAACAGTGGTTAGCGCAGTACCGGAGTTCTTCCGAGAATGCAGATCAGGTTAAAGGTTTGAAAGTTGACCCGTCAAAGCAAGCTGAGGCAACCGACAGCCTATTAACCCCTAACCGACAACCGGACTCTCAGCGAATTGCCCTGGTGATTCAATACCTGGGTACGCATTTTTCTGGCTGGCAGAGGCAACCTCGCCATCGCAGCGTACAGCAGGAAATTGAACAAGCGATCGCTTCAGTGCTAAAGCACCCCGTGACCCTACATGGGGCGGGTCGTACCGATACAGGGGTTCACGCGGCGGCTCAAGTCGCACACTTTAATGCCACAGGAGCGATCCCAGCCCACCGCTGGGCGAATGTGATTAATAGTCGGCTGCCTGACGATATCCTAATTCGGGCGTCGGCGTCGGTGCCTTCTGACTGGCACGCTCGTTTCAGTGCTAGCTGGCGTCGCTACCGATATACCCTCTATGTAGACAAGCGACCCAACTTGTTTGTGCGACCCTTTAGTTGGCATTATTATTATGCACCCCTTGATGAGTCTCTAATTCAGGAGGCTTTAAACCCCCTGATGGGTAGACATCATCTGGCAGCCTTTCATCGTGCCAACTCAGGGCGATCGCATTCCTGGGTCGATGTCCAAGCGGCAGAATGTTACCGCAATGGCCCATTTATTCATATAGAAATTCAGGCTAACGGATTTTTATATGGTATGGTGCGGCTCTTGGTGGGAATGTTGGTGCGAGTAGGAAAGGGGGAGATACATCCCAAAGATTTCACAGAACTTTGGGTGAACCAGCGCCGCGAAAAAGTAAAATACGCAGCCCCAGCCAAGGGGCTGTGCTTATTACGTGTCGGCTACCCCAACTCGCCTTTTCCCCCAGAAATTTGGTTTGATACACAACCCAAGTTTCTCTTACCCACCTCGGTCGAAGCTGAATACTGCCTTAATTGACCGATTGAAGGTTACAGCTTAAAAGGTTACAGGTTACGAGAACTTTCCCTGGAATCGCCCCCTATTCCTTCGGAGAGCGCTGCGCGCACGGGGAACGAGTAGAACTCCTAGCGTCGCGATCGCAAACTCATGTTTAACCTTCTAACTTTCACCGCTAAAACCCAACTGTCAACTCTCAACTTAGATACAGACTGATGGAAAAAACATACCTCCCCCCTCAAGACTCCCTCGAAAAAAGTTGGTACGTCGTAGACGCGACAAACCAACGTCTAGGACGGCTAGCCAGTGAGATTGCCATGATTCTCACCGGTAAAAACAAACCGACCTACACTCCTCACATGGATACCGGTGACTTCGTCATCGTGCTCAATGCTGAAAAAGTCATGGTCACCGGGAAAAAGCGTACTCAGAAGCTTTATCGCCGTCATTCTGGTCGTCCGGGTGGGATGAAAACCGAGACCTTTGCCAAGTTGCAAGCGCGTATCCCGGAACGGATTATTGAACATGCGGTCAAGGGAATGCTGCCCAAGAGCTCGCTCGGTAAGAGCCTGTTCACCAAACTGAAAGTGTATGCCGGAGACAGCCACCCCCACGAAGCCCAAAAACCACAAGCCCTAACCATTCAGACCATCCCAGGAGGAGATAAATAATGCAAGCTACTGAAACAACGGATCGCGCCGTATACTGGGGCACAGGTCGCCGGAAATCTTCCGTGGCTCGCGTGCGTCTAGTTCCGGGTAATGGTCAGCTCACCGTGAATAATCGCCCAGGAGACCTTTACTTCCAATTCAATGCCGCTTACCTCACCCTGCTCAAGGCTCCCCTGGAAACCTTGGGGCTGGAAAATGAGTACGACATTTTAGTGAATGCTCACGGGGGTGGCTTAACCGGTCAAGCCGACTCTATTCGTCTGGGAGTCGCTAGAGCCTTGTGTGAACTCGACCCCGAAAATCGTTCACCCCTAAAAATAGAGGGCTACTTAACCCGCGACCCACGAGCCAAAGAACGTAAGAAATACGGCTTACACAAAGCTCGTAAAGCACCTCAGTACTCCAAGCGATAAACAGGTTGAGTTTCTTAGCGGTGATCTCATTGCTAACCCAAACAGGGATGGGGAATGGGTATTCTCCTATAGTTCCCTAACCCCCAGTCCTCAGTATGGGAATCCTTGGCTCAACAGCAAAAAGCTAAAATTAATCTAGAGTTGACAAAAGTTTAAGGTCAAAGAAAAACCATGCCAAAAGCTGATATTCATCCGAAGTGGTATCCAGAAGCTAAGGTTTATTGCAACGGGGAAGTTGTAATGACCATTGGCTCAACCAAGCCAGAACTCCATGTTGATGTGTGGTCGGGCAATCATCCGTTCTACACGGGTACACAGAAAATGATTGACACCGAAGGACGAGTCGAGCGCTTTATGCGGAAATACGGGATGCTCGATGATACGGCTCCAGCGAACCAATCGGGTTCTAAAGAGAAATAGCTTCCTTGGCTTGCTGTCATCACCCAGTCACTCTTGAGAGCTGGGTCGATTTTTTTTATTTGTAAGCCAATCCGCTATTTTGATGGAGCGATCGCACAAGTCATGGCCGAAACCTACCTGCTGGAGAAACTACAATCTGTAGAGCAAACCTTTCATGAGTTAACACGACGTCTGGCTGATCCAGATATCGCGACTGACCCGACGGAGATGCAACGGGTCACGAAAGCCCGTGCCTCCCTAGAGGAAGTGGTCGATACCTACGATACATGGAAGACCACTCAGCAAGACCTAGCTGGAGCACGCAGTGTCCTCAAAGAATCCAGTAGCGACCCAGAATTACACCAGATGGCCGCCTTGGAAGTTGAGGAACTCGAAACCAAGCTCAACGAGTTGGAAGTCCGTCTGAAACTTTTACTATTGCCCCGTGACCCCAATGATGATAAAAACATCATGTTGGAAATACGAGCCGGAACAGGCGGCGATGAGGCGAGCATTTGGGCAGGTGACTTGGTGCGGATGTACTCGCGTTACGCCGAAACTCAAAAGTGGCGAGTCAAGTTGCTCTCAGAGTCCTTGGCGGATATGGGCGGCTTTAAAGAGGCGATTCTGGAAATTCAGGGCGACCAAGTTTACAGTAAGCTGAAGTTTGAAGCAGGCGTCCATCGGGTGCAACGAGTGCCTGTGACGGAAGCCGGGGGCCGCGTTCATACTTCTACAGCAACGGTGGCAGTGATGCCGGAAGTGGATGAAGTGGAAGTCCAGATTGACCCGAAAGATATAGAAATGAAAACGGCTCGTTCCGGCGGTGCTGGCGGACAGAACGTCAACAAAGTGGAAACAGCCGTTGACCTGATCCACAAGCCCACAGGGATTCGAGTGTTCTGTACGGAAGAGCGCTCTCAACTACAAAACCGAGAGCGGGCGATGCAGATTCTCCGCGCCAAGCTTTACGAGATTAAGCTCCAAGAGCAACAACAAGCGGTGAGATCGATGCGACTGTTGCAAGTGGGTACCGGTTCTCGCTCTGAGAAAATCCGGACTTACAATTACAAAGACAATCGCGTCACCGATCACCGTCTGGGTCAAAACTACTCACTCAACCCAGTTCTTGAGGGCGACTTGGAAACACTCATTCAATCTTGCATTAGCCAAGATCAGCAGGAACGCTTAGAGGAGTTAGCAGCGTCCACGTCCAGCTCCCAATCGCATAAATAAGATTTAAGCGTGTCATTTCCACAAAAGCCCCGGTAGAGATACCGGGGTTTGTTTTTGCTTATTCAGCCTTGATGCGCTTTTCCAAATACTGACCAATCATCTTCTGTTCGCCAGCACGAGAGATGATGGTTTGCCGTGTGCGATAGTTTTCGCCAATTAGTTTAAGTTCTTCCTCAAACACAGAGCCTTGGTATTCGGTTCGCAAGCACAAGGTTTGGGGATTGGAGAAGTAATACTGCGCTGTGATGGGTTTAGATGTGGCAAAACCGCGATCGCGATACAGGATATCTCCTAACACCCCAAATACTGTCGAATCTTCAGACTGCTTACGCCCCGTGACTGAATCGCTACTTTTCCAGCTCACATGACTACCGCAG
Organism: Microcoleus sp. AS-A8; assembly: GCA_039962225.1. NCBI lineage: Bacteria > Bacillati > Cyanobacteriota > Cyanophyceae > Oscillatoriales > Microcoleaceae > Microcoleus > Microcoleus sp. AS-A8. The sequence continues at coordinate 56,034 of JAMPKV010000019.1, read as the reverse complement.
GTAAGTGAAATTCCATCGGGTAGCTCGTGCTGCCGCTGTAGCTCAAGCAGTTCATCACAGCCTTGCTCCAGAAACCGAACAGTAATCAGGCTGACTATTTCCTTGGTATCCCCATCGGGCAGCGTGTAGTAGCGGCGTTCAGAGCGCCAGTACCCGACTGATTGGCGGAAAAAAGCTGCAATTAAGGATTCTTCTATTCTCTGGGTATTTCTTAGGCGAGATGTCACCGATGTTATTCCTCATGCGAAGGTTATTACAAGCATGGCTGCACAAATTTTGCATTATGCCAGTAATTGCAACTATTCTTAACACATTACTAGTTTAACCATTTAACCAGTAATTGAACTCAGCCATGCGGATGAATTTCCGGATTGATCTAGCTGCAACGTCCCAAATTGGACTGTTCCGGCTTGGCTTCTCCTGCTTAGATTTTCCACAAACCTTCAATAGTGTTGGGTTTGGGGTTACGTTAACAAGATGAGTTTTGATGCTAACTGATGATTTTTTTACAAAAAATGCCCAGCTAACAACTGTATTCAAATTTACAAATAACCTTAATTAGGATTATTCTTAATTTCTCATTAATTCTTAATCACTTACTAATACTAATTTTTGGAATGAAGTCTGACGAATTTATACTAGGGCGTGAGCGTCTAGCTTCTCTTAATAGGTGCCAAGCACCTGGAGAAAAAAGGGCAGGAAAAGAGATTTGAACCGCGTTAAATAGCTTTCCTTGCTTGAGGCCGACCAAACTCCAATGTAATTTTAGGTAATCTCGAATATCTTGAAACTGTGGAAGCTCAGAACAATATTTTGGATTAACCTGTGAATAAATTCTCTTTTTAATCAAGATATTAGTATCAAGACGATTTTGCAAAGAAAATTTTTGATTCAATGCTCCTTGCCAAACAGTCCGACAACCCAAACATTCATTAATAAAAATGGCATCTCCAAATTGAGAAATTTTAATCCAAGAATCAATATCATCAAAGTTAGTATCTAACGTCGAGTCCCAACCGCCTGTTTTGAGAAAGGCATCACGGGAGAAAGCGACTTGCACAGGAGTACCGAAAGGAACCTGTTCCATGAGCATTCCATAATGAATGTCTTCTTGGGGAATATAAAATACTTTTCCTGGCCCTGTTTTCCGGGTTCTGCTAATTTCAATTTCTTGATCATCAACCTGGATGGCTTGACACGAACAAATTACAGCTTGAGAATGAAGTGCGATCGCATTTGTCATTTCCTCAATACAGTTAGGTGCTAAATAGTCATCATCATCTAGTAACTTAATCCAATCTCCCGTTGCTAGATCAACACCCGCATTTACCGACTTGGAGTGACCGATATTTTCTAAATTGCGGTGATAAATCAGACGCTTCTCACCCATACTGGCAAGCGCTTCACATCGTTCTTGGACATAGGCTTGGGTGCTATCTGACGAACAATCGTCAACGATAACAACTTCACAAGGTAGAGTTTGAGCTAAAGCGCTGTCAATAGCTCGTTTTAACAAATTGAGGCGATTATAAGTTGTGATGACAATGCTGAACTTCATTGCTTTTTCCCCAGAACTAACCAGTGATTCAATGTTAAGACAGACCAATGGTTTCCCTTATCGTCTCAGCGTATTCTGCTAAAAATTTGTAAATTTTCGTCAAAAGAGTAGAGGATCACAAAAAAAATCGACTTATCGCTTATATAACTTGTTAAGTTCAGCCGCACTTCAAATCTCTCTTCTCAGCTTTATGTTTCTCCAAAAAATTGACATTTGGGCAAATAAATGCATGACAAGACAACTGTTCAAGCTTACTTGTTATTTAAGATTAGGTGGGGCAATAACCCTTAGTGGATGCTTCGTTAGCGTCTTCTCCGGAAATTATGCCCTTGCTCAGATTGCCCCCGATACCACTTTAGGCGCTGAAAGTTCCGTATCCACACCCCTTGATGCACAGGGCTTGCCTATTGACCGCATCGACGGAGGAGCCATTCGGGGTACGAATCTATTTCACAGTTTTCTCGAATTTAATGTTGCTGCCGAGCGCGGCGCATATTTCTTTAGTCCAGCTAATATTCAGAACATTCTGGCTCGCGTTACAGGTAGTAATCCCTCCCAGATTTTGGGAACGCTTGGAACGTTTGGTGCCTCTAGTCCCAATTTGTTCTTGATTAATCCTAATGGGATTATTTTTGGGCAAAATGCCAGCCTAGATGTTGGGGGTTCGTTTGTGGCTACCACAGCAAATGCTGCTCGGCTTGGAGATACAGGACTATTCAGTGCTTCGGAACCAACATCGAGCAATTTACTCTCAGTCAACCCTTCTGCTTTCTTTTTTAATGCTTCTTCTAATCAGGCTGTTGTTAATCGTTCCATTGCCGATCGCACAGTGTTGGGCGATCCTACCAATGGCCTTCAGGTTGCCAATGGTCGCAGTTTAGTATTGATAGGCGGCAATGTGAATTTGGAAGGAGGGAGATTGAACTCTCCAGGAGGTCAAATCGAGTTAGGAGGAGTAGCAGAAGCGGGAACCGTAGGGCTGAATGTGGATGGCAATAAACTGAGCTTGAGTTTTCCTGATGCTGTTGTGCGAGCGGATGTATCGCTCACCAATAGGGCTACAGTCAATGCTAGTGGCGGCGGTGGTGGTACTGTCCAAGTACAGGGTAGGCGCGTGACGCTCAGTGATGGTTCAGTCATAGGAGCAATTACCTTCGGCTCGATACCAGGAGGAACGATGGCTGTGACTGCCACAGAGTCTGTGGAACTGACTGGTACTAGCAGCTTATTTACTGGCTCTTTGGGAACCGGAAAGGCTGGCGACTTGAAGATTACCACGGGACAATTTATTCTTCGCGATGGCTCACAGATATCGACCTCTACTTTGAATGTCGGTCAGGGAGGAACTTTAAGCGTGACGGCCTCGGAATCGATAGAACTGATTGGAGTATCAGCAGATGGTCCCAGCACCGGCTTGTTTACTGACACGCTGGGTACCGGAAAGGCTGGCGACTTGAAAATTGAAACCAGGCGGCTGATTGTTCGAGATGGAGCGGCAATATCTACTGCTACTAGACCGGGTAGCCAGGGACAGGGGGGAACATTGACCGTAACCGCCTCTGATTTCGTAGAACTATCGGGAATATTAGTAAATAGTAGTGGTCAATTTAGCAGTGGCTTGTTTAGCGATACTTTTGGTACCGGGGCGGCGGGAGACTTGACTATTAATACGGAGAGGTTAACTGTCCAGGCAGGGGCCGTGGTAGCCACTCGTACTTTGGGCGAAGGTAAGGCAGGAAATTTAACGGTAATGGCCTCTGATTCTGTAGAACTGACTGGAGCAGCACCAGGTCAACAAACGGTTAGTGGCTTGTTTTCGGGTACTTTTGGTACCGGATCCTCTGGAGATTTGACCATTGATACCCAGAAGTTGACGGTTCGAGATGGAGCAGCAGTATCAACTGAGACTCATGGCGAGGGACAAGGAGGGCAATTAACTGTAGTTGCCTCTGACTCGGTAGAACTGATTGGAACAACCTCTAATTTTCAGTTTACCAGTGGTTTGTTTACTAGTACTTTTGGTACAGGAGCAGCTGGAGAGTTGACAATTAATACAGGAAGATTGGCTGTTCGAGATGGAGCAGGAGTATCAACTGAGACTCGTGGTGAGGGACGGGGAGGAAGTTTAACTGTAACTGCCTCTAAGTCTGTAGAAGTCAGTGGAACTGATGCCTTGGCTAGTGGTTTGACTACAGAAACACGAGGTTCTGGAGATGCTGGCAACTTGATGATTACAACGGAGGAATTGATTGTCCGAGATGGGGAAGTCAGGGTGAGCAGTGAGGGGACAGGAGAAGCTGGAAACCTTACGGTACAAGCTCACAGCCTCTTGATGGACAATCAAGGAAGACTGACGGCTGAAACCTTATTGGGTAACGGCGGCAATATTACCCTCCAACTCCGAGACTTACTACTGTTGCGTAATACCAGCAAAATCTCCACTACCGCAGGCACCGCACAGCAAGGCGGAGATGGAGGCAACATCACCATTGATGCTCAATTCATCGTTGGCGTCCCTAAAGAAAATAGCGACATCACAGCCAATGCCTTTAAGGGGCAAGGCGGTAATATCAACATCACCACTCAAGGTATTTACGGACTCCAGTTTCGCCCACGCCTAACGCCGTTAAGCGACATCACCGCTAGTTCTGAGTTTGGCTTAGATGGCGAATTTCAACTGGATTTGCTCACCGATGTTGACCCCAGTCGAGGATTAGCGCAGTTGCCTACCAGCGTGGTTGATGCCTCAGATCAAATTGACCGCCGATGTACTCCTGTTAGGTCAACCCAAGAACGCAATAGCTTTACAATTACAGGACGAGGTGGCTTACCACTCAGTCCTAACGACCCTCTACAGAGTGAGTCAATCATCACCAATTGGGTGACGCTGGACTCTGACGTTGAAACTAAAACGGCTCCAGTTCCCATAACGCCTAAGAGTTCCACCCCCAAGCCACTGGTAGAAGCTCAGGGCTGGATGCTCAATCACAAAGGAGAGGTTGTCCTCACCGCTTCGGCGCTGACAGGCACTCCACAGGGGGAGTGGTTTCCTGAAGCAGAGTGCGATGAGCCTGCTGTTCAGAGTCAATAGTCGGCCTAAAACACGTTTGGTGTCCAGCTACCGTGCAGCCCGTAAGGAATGTGATGCTTCAAGTGCAATCGCGCCACTGGCCCCCGATTTAGATCGCGACCGTCTAAAATTACAACATCAGACCGATGGCGCGTCGAGTCATAAACTACCGTAAGCACCCAACCCTCATCTTCCTGATTACTATCAGGACGAGGCACAAAAATTGGCTCACTCACATATCCTTTCGGTGCCGCACTCCAAAGCTGTTGTTCCCCTGTGGTTACATCCAGTTTGAGAATCGCCTGTAGGGGTGCATTTCCTGTCGGATTATGAGCAGCACCAGTGAACAGATAGCGATAGGGGCGTCCTACATTCTTGGGATGCAGGGAGGGAAACTCACAGCAGCGTTCTTCCAATTGCTGACGTTCCACGGTTTGCTCATTTAAGTTGAGTGTAAACCGCCAGAATTGCCCCGGTGTCAGTGCCTCAAAATCCACGTTCCGAAAATCACTTTCGGGTTCAACCTCAGGCAATTTGTCATAGCAAATCGAGTCAATGTAAATCTTGCCATCTTGCTCAAACGCATTAGCGTGGTGGAAGACAAAACCCGCTTTCGTTTCCAAAAGTTGCATCGGTGCTTTGCCATCACGAGGAATCACCACAATTCGGGTAGGCTTATCTGGCTCAAACTTCACGCACTCACCCGCACCCCGCAATCCGACGGCGAAGGGAATCGGATTGAAGCTAACCGCATTTTGAAAGAAGATGCAGTAGTTGGGTGTAATTACAAAGTCATGAATGAAAGCAAAGCCGGGAATACTTCTCGATTGACGCCGCAAAAGTTTACCGGATTGGTCGAACTCGTAAATGATAATGGTGCTAGAAAGACCGGCTTTGATGGCGAAATTAACTAGAACCGGTTCACCCGCATTGTAGTTACAACTGGGGTCAATCCGAGGGTGAGCCGCAAACGATTCACCTTCTTTCAAAAGACCATCCAGGTAGTCTATCCCTATCGTATTGAGCGTCTTCGGGTCTAAGCCGTAAGGTTCAGCCGCTTCCCATAGTGCTAGCAGCTTTCCGCCCCAGTAAATAACATTGGTATTGGCAATATTTTTGAGTTTAAAATCAAAGGCATTAGCCAACCAACCCCCAGGCTTTTGAGTACCAAAAACACCGCGATAGAGGATTTTTCCTGCCTCTTGTTCTGCAATAAAACCCTCAGTCCGAACAAAACGATTGCGGAAGTGAGCACGACCATTATTAAATGCGATCGCACTAATCATTCCATCTCCATCAAAGGGATGATGCAGCCGTTGCCCATTGATATCAAGCAAGCCAGGGCCATTGCGAAACAAAGTCCCTTGCAGCGCTGCCGAAATCTCGCCTTCGATGTCATCAATCCAATAGTCATATTCATTGGGCTGGGATTGATAACCGTTTTTCCAATCATTCCGCTCATAGGGCAGAGCAGAAACGGGAACTGAAAAATGTTCTTGAGTCGGTACAGTTTGCATATTTCTTATGTAAAAAACTTAAAAAATCTTGATTTGGGATGTAGAGATGTAGCCATCTATAGTTAGTCTAAATGAATTGTGAAACTTATTTATCGATCTGGGTAATGGGTTATCGGTAATGGGTAAAACGTTATAATTACCCATTACCTATTACCTATTACTCTCCTTTGTAGTTTTCACGAATAATTTAGACTGGCTATACATCTCTACGGTGTACAGAAATTTTTATCCAAAGCTCAACAAACTATTCAGCAGGGTCTTCAACGGGCTGAGAAGCCATGCTCTTACTCAGCCGTTTCTCTAAGGGATTACGGATGAATTCGGGTAGCAGATCCGGTAGGAAGGGTTGTTCCGACATAGAACCCGGAGAATGATGTTCAAACAGCTCTGCTCGTGGCAATGACTTATGAATTTCGGCGGCTTTAATTTCAGCTTGTGGGTCAGCAGCCGGTAGCCAACCTAAAAAGGGCAGGGGCAATAAACTGGAGACATTTGTAATCACAATTAATAGCCAAAGCTTGTCAAAGTTACTCTCGGTAACTCCCAACCAATGGGTGAGTAATGCTCCTAGTTCATGGGACAAAAGTCCTGCCAAGTTAAATACCGACATTAAAAGCGCAAATAAAGTCGCTTCCACACCCTCTGGGCAAAGTCGTGCCGACAGTACCAAAATGGGCATAAAGGCAATCTGTCCCATCACCGTGAGGATGAGGCTGTCTCCCAAGCTGAACCAGTGATCGTCAATACCTAGAGTACGATTGGTATGGGTAACCAAAAGTAGGGCACTCATCCCTAAAACAGACGAGATTACCGTCGTCCACCCCATGAGGCTGCGGAAGGGGAGGTTCTTGAGAAAGCGTTGGAATAACCAGATGCCAATCAGGGAGGCAACACTCGTAACCAAGCGCACACGCCCTAAAAATTCGGGTTGAAACCCTAACTCATTGGTCGTGAAATAGAAAAATGCGGAATCCGCGCTGGGTGTGGCTTGCCAGATGAAGATGAAAGCTGTAGGCAACCAAATAGCTTTTTGCGTCACCGCACCCCGTAGTTGCTTGATTTGGTTCCAAACTTTAGAGGGGTCAGGACGAGAACTGACGGATTCTTCCGCAATGAACCAGGCTACGGCTGAAACCAGTAAGGGAAAAGTGGCGGTAATCGCGAAGACGGTTTGATTGCTGAAATGCTGCAACAGCCATCCACTCAGGTAAGCCGTTATCAATCCACCTACGGCTGATGCGCCCCAAGTGAGAGATTGGAGGGAACCGGAGTCACTGAGAGATTCTTTCCGCGCCCGTTCGACAACCAGTGAGTCTACAATCACATCACTAATGGCGACCGATAGAGAACTCAGGAGAATGGCACCCGTCGCCGCCCAAGCCGTATTCACTAAAGTAGCGAGACTGAGCCAAGCCGCTGTGCCCATCAATCCCGATAAAATCAGGTAGGGGCGTCTGCGGTAGCCAAACAGGGGTAATCCGTCTGAGAGAAAGCCAAACAACGGCTTAATCACCCAGGGTAAAGCGGCAATACCCATCAGTGCTGCCACCTGAGCGGGACTTAATGCCAGTTGGTCTTTGAGGAAAAAGCTAACCGCCAGACGCGCTAAGCCCAGGATACCCTGGACAAAATAGACGATTAAGATGGCAATCAACTCAGATGTGGGTTCGTTGCCAAAGAATACTTTTTCTTTCAAAGATTCCTTTAAGGTGTCCAAGCCGGACTGGGAAGCAATCATGAATATTTTTTAAGAATTGTCTCCTTTTCTATCTTATATATACTCTCCCAGCCATTGCGATCACTATAAAGTCAGATTTTTGTAACATTCAGCCTTTTGCCAGAATCTTCAGCAAGCTTGATGACTCTCTCACCAGGCATTTGGGGACGCCTCATTCAGTAGAGGAGTGGGAGAGTGAGGAGGGGGGATGGGTCAGTTATTTTTGTCTGGGTACACTAAAGGTGAGGGCTGTTGCGAAAGTTAATAAAAGTCAATCCTGATTAGGTTGCCACTCTTCACTCAATGGGGTAACACCCCCTATCCTAAAAATGTAATAATGTGGTCTAGATTTGACGATTTTGCCGTTTAGCTTGTTCTTGGACTGTAGCCAATCACACATCGATCACGATCAACGCCTTTTATTAAACCCTCATGCTCTAAACCTGACGGAGTCTGGGAGTTTTATCCCACTGAAAAAATGCCAGATTGATCTGGAGGTTAACGGGTACATCAAGCTTGAGCAGAAAAACCTCTATTCTCAAGGGCATTCATACTCCGTCGCTGCTGATGGCGCTGTTGATGGCGGGTTGCAGTGGCATTAGGTCAGGGCTATGAATGGGCTGCTGGGAATTTAGGACATCTATCATCTCATCTATGATCTTCCGCATTGCTCGAACGGTTGGTATCTCCAAACCCGATTGGGTCAGTATGGGCGCTGTAACCCTAATGCGTCGGGGCATGGTAGCGTCCTTCTCCATGATGGTCATCATAGCCGCCTTACTGGGAGTAAGGCATTTGGGTGGATTACAGCCCCTAGAACTCATTGCCTTTGACCATTTTGTACGTCTGCGGTCAAAACAAGCAGTACCCGACCCCCGCATTCTCCTAATCACAATTACAGAGAAAGATATCCGAGATCAGAAAAAGTGGCCGTTTTCCGACCAAGTGGTTGCACAATTGTTGCAGAAACTGCAAGCGATGCAACCAACTGTCATTGGTCTAGATTTGTATCGCGATATTCCCATCGAACCGGGTCACGATGAACTGGTTGCCCAACTCAAGCAACCCAATGTAATAGCGATTCAAAACATTGACAACGTCACGGGCACAACAGCACCACCCGAAGTTCCACCGGAGCAAGTTGGGTTTAATGACTTGCCGATTGACCCCGATAAAGTTGTTCGCCGCAATATATTATTTGCAGAAAACGAAAATGGTGCCCTATTTTCTTTTTCCCTACGTCTGGCTCTGGCCTATCTCGAACAGCAAGGAATTTCGCTGCAAGATAGCTCAAGCCATCCGGGTTTGCCTCAGTTGGGAAAGGCCGTATTTGGGCGATTAGAAAAAAATTCGGGTGGATACCAAACCATTGAAGCCGATGGCTATCAAATCTTACTGAACTACCGTTCAGCGAACAATATAGTCCAGCAAGTCTCTTTGAACGAAGTTTTGTCTGGGTCGCTCGATCCGAGTTGGGTGAAAGGCAAAATTGTAATCATTGGCTCAACAGCTCCCAGCCTCAAAGATAGGTTCCCCACTCCTTATAGCCCCGCCCTCCAAGAAAATCACAATATGCCTGGGGCTTTAGTACATAGCCAAATGGTTAGTCAACTGATTGATGCAGCGACGGGAGCTCGGCCTTTGTTTTGGTTCTGGTCAGAAGGGACAGAGATACTCTGGATTGTGGGTTGGAGTGTATTGGGGGGACTCTTGGGGCGGGTGACTTATCATCCTCTACGCTTGAGTATCTGCTCTGCTCTCGGTTTGGCGGCTTGCACATTCACCTGTTTTTATCTATTCACGAACGCTGGATGGGTGCCGTTAGCCGCTCCTGCATTAGGATTTGTCCTAACAGCCGGTACTGTGGTTAGCTATCGAGCCTATCAAGCTCAGCAAAAGCAAAAGATTGTGATGAAGCTGTTGGGGCAAAACACGTCACCGCAGATTGCACAAACGCTTTGGCAAGGACGCGATCGCCTTCTCAAGTCAGGCAAGTTACCGGGTATTCGCCTGACGGCAACCCTGATGTTTGCTGACATCAAAGACTTCAGCACGATCTCAGAAACCATGACCCCTGAAGAGTTGCTGGAGTGGTTAAATGAATTTCTGGCTGTTATTACCCAAGAAGTCATCCAGCGTCAGGGTATCATCAACAAGTTTACGGGTGATGGGGTGATGGCAGTATTTGGAGTGCCCACCTGTCGCCTAGATACTAGAGAGGTGGAAGAAGACGCTAGATCCGCCGTCGCTTGTGCCCTCGCCATTAACCATCGCCTTGAAGAGATGAACCAAAACTGGCAGCGTCAGGGCTTACCGATTATTCAAATGCGGATTGGGATTTTCTCTGGGCCGGTTGTTGCCGGGAGTTTGGGTGGTAAAGACCGTTTGGAATACGGCATCATCGGCGACAGCGTTAATATTGCCTCCCGTCTGGAAAGCTGTGAAAAACATCGCCAACCCACCAACTGTCGCATCCTGATTGGCTACGAAACCTTAGTTTATCTGCGAGAGATGTTTGAGGTGGAGTCCTGGGGATTGTTAGCTCTCAAAGGTAAACAGCAAATGGTTGACGTTTATCGAGTCGTGGGATTGAAGCGGAAAAAATCTTCGTCGGTTACGGTTCATGAAAGCCAATCTTGACACCGTTTTATATTTTTGGCTGCATCTTACCCGTGCAACACGACAATAAGTTCTCACCATTTTCTTATTAAAATGAATGTTTTTTTGTGCAATTATTTTTGTGGAGAAGTATTTACGGTTAATAATGATTTGCTCCATAACGCAGATTTTAAAGAACCACAGAGGCACAGAGGGCGCTGAGGGAAGAGAAAAAGGGAGTCATTCGTTTGAATGAAATTTGGCACATTTTATTAACAGTTGGGAGAAGTTTTCATAGTGCGGAATATTAGGAATAAAATTGTTAATTTGAGGTATTTCTAAATTAATCAAATCTAAAACTCTAGCTGCGTTTCAGTCATCCAGACTCCTGTGACAATTTATTTCTGGGAAGTCACCTAGAAATTTACGGATGCTAGCGTGAACTCAGGCGTGGGAGTGACGGATTTGACACTCTAGTGACATGGGGCGAGAGGGGAAAGTGGTGATGGCTAAAAGCTGGAAAGGTCGGGGCTGGTGGTTGAGTTTAGCGGTAGGGTTAACGATGGGTGAATCCATGACAGGGTTCAGTAATCGCACCTCAGCTCAGATAACTCCTGATACCACGCTAGGTACTGAAAGTTCAGTAATTTTACCTAACGCTAATGTCCAGGGGGTTCCGGTTGACCGGATTGAGGGTGGGGCAGTGCGGGGAGTTAACCTATTCCATAGCTTTTCAGACTTCAATGTTGGGGAGGGATTGCGAGTTTATTTTTCCAATCCATCCGGGATTGAAAACATTCTGACGCGCGTAACGGGCAATACTCTCTCGAACATTCTCGGAACTTTGGGGGTGGATGGGGGAGCTTCTCTATTTTTGCTCAATCCCAATGGCATTATCTTTGGACAAAATGCAAAGCTAGATATTGCAGGTTCGTTTGTGGCGAGTACGGCGAACGGTGTAGTGTTTGACAATGGATTTAGCTTCAGTGCCAAGAACCCAGAAGCACCCCCATTACTAACGATTAACGTTCCTTTGGGTTTGCAGTATGGCTCGAATCAACCGGGAACCATTACTAATAGGGGAAATCTGTTGGTTGGGCAGAATTTAGCTTTATTGGGAGGTTCGGTTACCAGTACGGGACAACTGGCAGCACCCACAGGGCAATTGACTGTAGAAGCTGTAGCCGGGGATACCCAGGTCAGGGATGTGACAGCGCAGACGGCAATACTCTTTGCTAATGACAATCTCATCTTAGAGGAGAGTCAGCTACGGACAACAGGGGACTTAAGGCTACTGGCGCAGGATACTGTGCGGGTGCGCGATAGTGTAGCCAATCCTTTTGTAGCAATGGCAGGGGGCAACCTCTACATACAAGGCAATAAAAGTATTGATATTCTGGCATTGAATCATCTTCAAACACCATTCCAGAGTGGCGGAAACCTTACCTTAGTCAGTGATGGGAATATCTCAGGAGATGCCCATTTTTCCAGTACTGGGAGTTTCCAAATTCTCAATTTATCAGGCAGTACCGGAAATTTTATCAGTCTCTATGACCCTATTATCAGGTCAAACCAAGATGTCACTTTTGGCAATTACACAGGTGCCGCACTCAAGGTAGAAGCCATGGGTAATATCCGTGGGGGAGACATCACTATTAACAGTCCAGACACTAGTGGTAATATTCCCACTACCGACCCAGATTTCACAACATTAACCACCACTCGTGCTCTGATTCTACGGGCTGGCTTAGCATCAGTGACTTCACCCAATGTTCCTCAACTCGGTGTAGGGGGAACCAACTTTACAATCTCTGGCTCGTCGTCCCTCCCTGGCGGAAGTATTCAGGTCGGAAACCTTAACACCTCATCTGTTACCAGTGACGGTGGTTCGATCATTTTGTCTGCTGTAGGCAACATTATGACAGGAAATATTAACTCCTCTTCTTCGGTTGGTAACGGAGGAAGTATTTCCCTTAACAGTACAGCAGGAATGATTGATACGTCGCAGGGGGCAGCATTTTTCACCACAGGATCGACGCCAAGTCCTGTGAATATACTCTCCTATTCTTCCGCGCCCAACAGAACTGGGGGGGCGATCGCATTTACCGCTTATGGCAATATTACTACTGCTGGGATGGGTTCGTTTGGAACGGGTGCTGGAACAAACGCAACCGCGAATGGAGGTAGTATTTTCCTCTCTAGTAGTCTAGGCAGCATTAATACTTCGAGAGGCCCTTTAATCTCCAATACGGGTTCGGGAAGCGCAGGGACAGTTATTTTTAATGCTTATGGCGATATTGTTACAGCAGATATTACTGCTACATCTCTTACAGGTAATGGAAATAGAATTTCCTTGACTAGCACATTAGGAGGAATAAACACGAGAGCTGGTTTTTTAAATACCAGTTCGGGCGATGGCAACGGAGCAGCGATCGAGGTTTCTGCTTTTGGTGACATCACGACAGGTCAGGTCTGGTCGTTCTCTAATTCTGCCGTTGCAGGAAAGGTTAGGCTCGACAGCAAGGCAGGGAGAATCGATACTTCAGGAGGTTCTATCCTCTCTGGAACTATTTCTGGAATTCCTGGCGATGTTATGCTTTCTGCTGAGCGCGACATTGTGACGGGTTCAACTATTACCACCGGGGGCACTATTGAGTTCACCAGCGGCGCTGCGATCAATACCCAGGCGGGCAAACTAGACGCCAGCTCTTTCGGCAATGGGGGAAGAATTACCCTCAACGCCAACGGCAACATTACGACTAGCCAGATTGACTCATCTTCAACCTTTGCTAATGGTGGACAAATTAACCTCATTAGTCGCGATGGGTCAATTAACACCAGTGCAGGCTCCATCACTTCTTTTGCAGATTACTCCGGTAAAGATGGCGGACAGATTACCCTGACTGCTCAGGGAGATATTACTCCAGGCGACATTGACTCCTCTGGGGGCTTTTTTGGGGCTGGCGGTGCGATTACCCTTACAAGTCATGGAAAGATTTCTGTCTCCAATCACTACATTTCCAGTGAGACTTACGGAACAGGGAAGGGGGGCGACATCAATATTACGGCTAGCTCCCTCAATCTACGGGATAAAGCTCTGCTGAGTTCCAGCACCTTCGGTTCGGGGCAAGCCGGAAATTTAACGATTTCCACGGGTCAGTTGACGGTTGAGAATGGAGCCAAACTAGGGGCGGTCACGGCAGGTGCGGGTCAAGGAGGAAATTTGACTGTTACTGCTTCCGACTTGGTGGAACTGAGTGGAACGGAAAGCGGCTTATTCACTACCAATCAAGCAGGGACTGGAAATGCCGGAGATCTAAAGATTGATACAAGACAGTTGATTGTTAGGGACGGGGCGGGAATCTATGCGTCTACTCGTGGTGCAGGCAATGCGGGGAACTTGCTCGTAAAGGCTTCAGACTCCGTGCAACTCATTGGTACTTCATCCGATGGTTATTCCAGTGGCTTGTTTAGCGAAAGCTTCGCTGGTGGCAATGCTGGAAACTTGACTATTGACACACAGCGATTGATTGTCCGGGATGGAGCCATCGCTTCCGTTGGTACTGAATCGACTAGCCAAGGTCGCGGTGGAAACTTAACCGTCAACGCCTTGGAATCTGTAGAACTCAGTGGTACCTCAACCAATGGTGATCTCTTCAGCTCCTTGATTACTGCCGCGAAAGGTTCCCAAGAGGCAGGAAACTTGGTCATTAATACCAGTCGATTGACTCTCCGAGACGGAGGATTGGTGTTAGCTTCAACCCTTGGCCCAGGTCGTGGCGGGGATTTAACCGTCAACGCCTCTGATGTGGTGGAAGTTTTGGGAACATCCGTCGATGATTTTCCAAGTGCCCTGTCCACCGATACGGGAGGAACGGGACAAGCTGGCGACTTAACCGTGAATACCAGACAATTAGTGATCCGCGATGGAGGCCGGGTAGGCGCTTCTACATTTAACAACGGGAATGCTGGAACATTGACGGTGAAAGCATCCGAGTGGGTAGAACTGAGTGGTACTTCTGGCAGGGGGCGTGCCAGTAGCTTGTCTACGTCGTCTGGGGTAGAAGGAATTCCAGACAATCCCTTAGTGAGGGACTCGGATCTTCAGCTAGACCCAACAGTAGCGACAGGTCGAGGGGGAGACTTGAAGATTACCACAGACCAGTTGATTGTTCGCGATCTCGCAGCCGTCACAGCGGCGACTTTCGGGCAAGGTACTGGCGGCAATATTCAAGTACAAGCTAACTCCCTCGCTTTGACAAATGGTGCACAAGTCTCGGCAGCGACTTCTGGAACTGGAAGGGCAGGAGATATCTCAGTCCAGGAGGCTGACACGATCGCCCTCAACAATAGCTCCATCTCTACCTCTGTCAACGCGGGTGCTGTGGGTCAGGGGGGTAAGATTGACCTCCAGACGCGATCACTGTCTTTAGACAACGGCGCACAAGTATCAGCGGCGACTTCTGGAAAAGGTCAAGCCGGTGATATTTCAGTGCGCGACGCTGACACTGTTTCCCTGACCAATAGCGCCATTTCCACGGCGGTGAATGCTGGTGCTGTGGGTGAAGGGGGTGATATCGATATCCAAACGCGATCACTGTCTGTACGCGATCAATCTCGCATCAGCGCCAATACCTCTGGAGAGGGGAAGGCAGGCAGTATCACAGTAACAGGAAATACTCTTGAAGCCACCAACGGCGGACAACTTCTCACCTCTACAGCTAGCGGCGAAGATGCCGGGAATATCAACCTGACCCTTCAGGATGACGTGAAGCTTACAGGAGAAGGCACGGGGATATTTGCCAACACCACCCCCGGTTCTACGGGCAACGGCGGCAGTATTTCGCTGGACGCCAGAACCCTCCTCCTGCGGGATGGTGCAGGTATCGCGGTCGGTAGCCAAGGTGCAGGACAAGGCGGCAATATCACAGCTCAATCCCACTCAACTACCCTGGATAATCGAGCCTTTATCTCAGCTAAAACGGCAAGCAATACAGGGGGCAACATTACTCTAGGCGTACAGGACATATTGCTGCTGCGTCGGGGCAGTGAAATCTCCACCACCGCAGGTACAGCACTCTCAGGGGGAGATGGCGGAAATATTACAATTTCCGCTGGCTTCATCCTAGGTATCCCTAAAGAAAATAGCGACATTACAGCTAATGCTTTTACAGGTCGAGGCGGCAATATCAACATCACCACTCAGGGTATCTTTGGACTGCAATTTCGCCCTCGCCTGACTCCCTTAAGTGATATCACCGCCAGTTCCGAGTTTGGTCTTAATGGTTCCGTGCAAATCATCACTCCAGGCGTTGACCCCAATCGAGGATTAGCGGAGTTGCCCACGGATTTGGTCGATGCGACAGGACTGATTGACCGCCGTTGCGTGCCTGGTGAAGGAACTGAGCAAAGCAGCAGCTTTACGATTACAGGTCGTGGCGGGTTACCCCCCAACCCCCATGAGGCACTGGGCGAAGAAGGTTTGTTAGAAGATTTAGGCACTCCAGTCGGGGTGAGTACTGGGAACCGCACAGGACAGCCGCGTCGTGCTTCTACATCACCCAGTTCTCCACCTCAGCAACTGGTGGAAGCTCAAGGATGGCTCATTGCTCCGGATGGGACTGTAATCCTCACGGCACAAGCCCCCACCGCTACACCTCAACATCCTTGGCGAACTCCCGCCTCCTGCCAAACCCTCTCCCACTCTAGCGACGCCCCCACCGCCAGCCCCCGTTAAGACTATGGCAAAAACACGGCCTTTACGTTTCAGGGGTCACCAACCCCAATTAAACCCGTTTCGTTTTGGGTGTGGACGATGGACACGTCTGGGTTGGTTCACCCATCTGTTACTCGCCTGCCTGACAACACTGCTGTGCCTGATCAGCCACCCTGTTTTGGCTCATTTCGCTCCTGGGATTTCATCACCAGTGGCAATTTCAGGGATTAGTTCCTCATCCTCATCTGACCTCGCGGCAGCACCCCAATGGCTGCAAGAAGGTCGGGACTACTACGAAGCCGGACAATATGCCGCCGCCGTCAAAGTCTGGCAACAAGCGGTTCCAGCTTTCCAGTCCCAGGGAGACTCCCTCAACCAAGCGATGGTCTTGAGTAATTTAGCCTTGGCCTATCAGGCTTTAGGGCAGTTACCTGAAGCGAAAAATGCGATCGCGGCTTCCTTGCAACTGCTCCAGTCACAACCCGATACACGAGAAAAACGTCGCATCCTTGCCCAAGCGTTAAATACCCACGGCAGTTTGCAAATGGCACAAGGACAAGCGCAACAAGCGCTCACCACCTTACAACAGGCATCTGATACCTATCGGCAAGTGGGTGATGAAGCGGGAGTCATCCGCAGCTTACTTAACCAAGCGCAAGTGCTTCGAGTCTTGGGGCTTTACCGTCGTGAACTCTCTACCCTCACCCAGGTCAATCAAACCCTACAAACGCAACCGGACTCTATCCTCAAAGTGGCAGGACTGCGTCACCTGGGCAACGCCCTACGCTTAATTGGCGATCTCAATGAATCTCGAAAAGTCCTACAGCAAAGCTTGGAAATCGCCGAAAAATTACCCTCACCGCCAGATAGATCCGCCGCCCTCCTCAGTTTAGGCAATACCGCCCGGACTCAGTTGCAAGCTGAAACCGCACTCCAGTTTTATCAACAAGCTGCCGCAATTAAAGGTTCTCATTTAACACAAATTCAATCTTTAGTCAATCAATTAAGTCTAATTGCAGAAGGGCGTCTGAAACAAGATATAGCCTCCCTCACCCAACCGCTATTGCGTCAAATTCAAGCACAACTAACGGACTTACCCCTGAGCCGCATTAGTGTGTATGCCCGAATTAATCTAGCTCACAGCCTTTTGAAGCTGGCACAAACAAGACCCAAACAAGACGAGAAAACTCCGGATTCACCCCTTGCGCTTGACAGCGCAAAAATCCGAGAGATTGCCCAAATGTTAGCGATCGCAATTGAGCAGGCATCGACGTTAGGAGACCAACAAGCCCAAGCCTATGCCCTCGGCAGTCTCGGTGAACTCTATGAGAAGACTCAGCAGTGGTCAGAGGCACAAAATCTCACTCAAAAAGCCCTCATCCTCACTCAATCGATCAATGCGCCAGAGATTTCTTATCGCTGGCAATGGCAACTCGGACGCTTGCTCAAAGTACAAGGCAATGAAGAAGGCGCGATCGCCGCTTACTCGGAAGCCATCAACACACTGCAATCGCTACGGAATGACCTCGTCGCGATTAACTCAGAAGTGCAGTTTTCCTTTCGAGAGGGAGTGGAACCCATCTATCGTGAGTTTGTCTCGTTACTCCTGCAAGGGGACAGCCAAAAGACCAGTCCAGAGCGCCTAGAGAAAGCTCGCAAGGTGATTGAGTCTTTACAATTAGCTGAACTGGATAACTTCTTCCGTGCCGCCTGTTTGACTACAAAACCCGTTCAAATTGACGCTATTGACCAAAAAGCCGCCGTAATTTACCCAATCATTCTGCCAGATCGTTTAGAAATTATCCTGAGTCTCCCTCAGCAGCCCTTGCGCCACTATGCGACACCTCTTCCTCAAGAGCAAATTGAAAGTACTCTCAGGAAGCTACGTCAAGAGCTAATAGCCCCGATGGGTCGGACTTTTTTACCCCCATCTCAGCAGGTGTATGACTGGTTAATCCGACCCCTTGAAACCGATTTAGCGCAAAGTCAACTCAAAACTCTAGTTTTTGTGCTAGATGGCTCCCTGCGGAATATTCCCATGGCGACTCTCCACGACGGGAAGCAGTACTTGATGGAAAAATATGCCATTGCTCTGACTCCAGGATTAGAACTCCTGGAATCCCAACCTTTGACACGGGGCCAGCTCAAAGTTTTGACGGCTGGACTCTCGGAGGCTCGTCAGGGATTTTCTGCCCTCCCGGCGGTGGAAGTGGAACTCAATCAAATTTTGTCTGAGGTATCGGGTGAAAAACTGTTTAATCAGGAGTTCACCAAGACCAAGATTCAAAACGCGATCGAGGCAATTCCTTTCCCTGTGGTACATTTAGCCACTCATGGTCAGTTCAGTTCCCAGGCGGAGGAGACGTTTATTCTGACTTGGGACGACCGGATTAATGTGAATGAATTAAATAACTTCTTGCAAAAAACAGACCAGCGGCGAGGGATTCCTATTGAATTGCTGGTTTTGAGTGCCTGCCAAACGGCCAAAGGGGACAACAGAGCCGCTTTAGGAATTGCTGGCGTCGCTGTGCGAGCGGGAGCACGTAGCACACTGGCCACCTTATGGTCGGTCAATGATGACGCAACCTCTGCACTGATGAGACAGTTCTATCAGGAGTTAGCCAAGCCCTCCGTGACCAAAGCGGAAGCCATCCGTCGCGCCCAACAATCCATCCTGCAAGACCCCAACTGGCAGCACCCCTATTACTGGGCACCTTATGTATTAGTGGGAAATTGGCTTTAACTCAGTGCGGGTGGCGGAGGAAAACGCAGGCACGGAGTTTTCCAAGTCTCTTCTCATCTCTCATCTTAGTGAAAAGCTATATAATAGTAAGAGGAGGTTGGGGAAAGTGCTGCATAAAGTCGTCAAGGTTCCGTTATATCCAACAAGCCAACAGGTTGTACTATTAGCGAAATCTTTTGGTTGTGCACGTTGGTGGTGGAATTTTGCACTGAATAAATCCATTGAAACTTACAAAGAAACAGGTAAGGGATTAAGCCAGTCAGCACTCAATGCACTTTTACCTCAGCTCAAGAAAGAGGAGGAAACCCTGTGGTTAGGTGAATGCTATAGCCAAGTTTTACAGGCGGTGACACTCAACCTAACAACGGCTTACAGAAACTTCTTTGAAGGTAGAGCCATGTTTCCCCGATTCAAGTCAAAGCACGGCAAGCAGTCAATTCAATTCCCTCAAGGAGTAAAGGTAAAAGGCGATATCATCCAATTGCCAAAGATTGGAAACCTAAAAGCCAAAATTCATCGTCCAGTTGAAGGGAAAATTAAGACGGTGACCGTAAGTCTTGCTCCATCAGGAAAATACTTTGCCTCTATCCTCACGGAAGTTGAGGGAGAATTACCCAAGACTTCTACAGATGGCAGGGTCGTTGGCATAGATTTAGGATTAACACATTTTGCAATTGTCAGTGATGGCAGCAAGGTATCCAAATACGATAATCCCAGACATTTAGCTAAACACGAGAAAAACCTCAAGCGTAAGCAGCAGAAGTTATCTAGAAAGCAAAAAGGGAGTAATTCACGCAACAAGTACAGAAAGAACGTAGCTAAGATACACGAACGGGTCTTCTATTCAAGGCAGGATTTTCTACATAAGCTTACGCGCAAGCTCGTCAATGAAAACCAAGTTGTCGTAGTAGAGAATCTTCATGTTAAAGGCATGGTTCGTAATCACAGCTTAGCGAAAGCAATATCTGATGCAGGATGGGGTATTTTTACCAACTTTTTAGCCTATAAGCAAGAGTTGAAAGGCGGAAAGCTGGTAGAGATTGACCGATGGTTCCCCAGTTCAAAGCTCTGCTCTAATTGCTATTACCAGATTGATGAGTTGCCACTTGATGCTAGAGAGTGGACTTGTCCTCACTGTGGCACCCATCATGACCGAGATGGTAATGCAGCAACGAATATTAGAGCAGAAGGTATCAGAATGCTTAAGGCGGATGGAACAGCCGTCTCTGCTGTAGGAGGGGAAGTAAGACCAAAGCTTGGGCGTAAGTCTAAGTTGCGGCATTCCCTCGTGAGTACAGAAACTGCCTGAGCCGTAAGGCACTGGCAGTAGTTCATCTCAACCTTCTGATAGATGAATGAAAAAATTAATTGACAGATAACAACAGAGAGTTCTGAGCTGGATCGGGACGAGTTGCCGGCTTGTGAGGGGTGTATTTTGGATAAAAACATTATAGTTACTTGCCAGCTTTTAGAGCGTTATGCGGCTGGAGAAAAGAATTTTTGTAAAGCCGATTTGAGGGCTACTCATCTATATCGTGCCAACCTGAAAAGCGTGAAGCTAATGTTTTCTAATTTGGCTGGAATCCAACTGTCATATGGCCATCTGGAGGCTGCTAATTTGTGCTGTGCCACGCTTGAAGAAACACAATTGGCTTTTGCTAATCTCCAAGATGCCGACTTGTGGGGGGCTAATCTGGAGGGCGCTGATTTAACGGGTGCTGATTTGTCACGAGGAAAAATCACTTGTGCTAATCTCAAAAATGCCATTCTCAACGGAACAAATCTCAAAGATGCCGACTTGAGGGGAGCTAATCTAAGTGGTGCCAGCCTCAAGGGAGCCTGCTTGAAGGGAGCTTCTCTGGGGGGTGCCATCGTGGAAAAGGCTGTTTTTCAAGATATCCTTGGACTGTCTGAACCCACTAAATTTGAGCTTTGCCAGTTAGGGGCAATTGTTGAATACTCGTCTGACTCACGGACGGTTTTCTGTGTTGGCAGACCCAACTAAGCTCTTTTACATCTTCCATACAAATGACTTGGCGACAACGATAGGACAACAAGCACTTGCTTGAATTGTCGGCAAATATAATTTGACTTGCTTCTGTCTCAGGATAGATGAGTAAATATACTTAAGAATTCATAAAGGTTTGTTCATCTTAGCCAGTCTCAAGCTGCACCGGGGAACATCAGCAATCCTTATCAATCAAATACCGGAAAAACTTCTCTCATATCGATAAGCTGTTCGTAAGGCACCGACAGTAGTTCATGTAATAAATTGTCAAATTTTGATAGCGACATCAAAAGTATCCTTATTCTTGGAAGGCTGACCACCACTTACCCTAACAGGACTCACGAATTTCAACGGGGGACTGAAGCTATGGGAGCTTGCGCTCCTGTGGTTAACTGTGTCAGTCCTTATTTAATAACGAAACAATTACTTGATGAAGAGGCACTTCCATGATTCAAAAAGTTTTAGTTGCTGTAGCCGGTCGGGGACTGTGTGAAGAGATGCTTAACATGTTGCTGGAAATCCCCGCTCTGCAACAGGTCGCCGTTACTGTTCTGCACGTTGTGCCTCCCCAAATCACAGCCGATGCTATGTCCGCTAAGTTGGAGGAGGGAGGCAAGATTTTAGCCCAAGCTGTCAAGTCTATCAAATTAGACGCTAGCCAAATTTCAGCCCGACTCAAACAGGGAGAACCCAAAGACGTAGTTCTTCAAGTTGCCGAGGAAGAAGACTCTGACCTAATTATTATGGGTTCGCGAGGGCTGAAGCGCTTAGAAGCGATATTGGAAAACTCAGTCAGTCAATACGTTTTCCAATTGTCTCCCCGTCCCATGTTGCTGGTCAAAGACGACGCCTACGTCAAGCAAATTAGGCGCATCATGGTGGCGATGGATAAATCCGATTCAGCCCAACAAAGCTTGAAATTAGCTCTATCATTCTTACAAAATATTAACGGTAGTGAACTATTTTTAGTCCATATCAACCCTGATAAGCGTAAAGCCGGTGAAAGCGTTTCTCAAGCAGAAAACGACCCAGTTCTAGCATCAGCAGTAGCAGAGGCGAAACGGCGGGGTGTAGCTTACCGTTGTATTAACACGAGTGGTAAGGCAGGGGAAGAGATTTGCCGATTAGCCGATGAAAA
Source organism: Microcoleus sp. AS-A8 (assembly GCA_039962225.1). Taxonomy (NCBI): domain Bacteria; kingdom Bacillati; phylum Cyanobacteriota; class Cyanophyceae; order Oscillatoriales; family Microcoleaceae; genus Microcoleus; species Microcoleus sp. AS-A8. The sequence continues at coordinate 33,969 of JAMPKV010000019.1, read as the reverse complement.
GAATATTGACTTGTTAATTCTTGGTTCTCCCGATCGCCGTCCCTCTATTGCTAAAACTTTACCCGATTTAGATCGATTACTAGGGGGTTCGTTATCTGACTATGTCCGAGTTTATGCTAACTGTCCGGTGTTATTATCGCGTACTGTTGGTTGAACTCTAAGTTTGTCTTTTTGAGAATCAGTATTCCTGGCTTCAAGGGTGAATAAAACCTAGTTGCCTTTTGTTACAGCCGAGTCGGGACTCAAGGGGTAGGACTTTTTCTCTTGGCTCCTGACTTTCGTGTCTCTCAGCCTATTCAGGACAAAATAGCACTTTTGCCCAAAACATGACCGCAGAAAGAAAACCCCCGCCTTACTTAAAGCAGAGGCAGGGGATTTTGTTGACTACAGATTCTATGAATTGTTATTGCCTTCGCGGCTAGCTGTTTGGATGTACAGAACCAACAGGAAAACCGTAGGAACCAGCACAAATAGAATGCTGGCGATAAACCCTAATTCATTAACTTGCATTGAACCAGTGCCTCTAATTTGCTATTGTTTTAACCCGCTTTCTTTAGGATATCACCAACCCTCTTCTGCAAGTTATCGATTCAGTTTGAGGGTTTGGTTTTCACGCATACCGCTCCATTGACCAAGGCTTGACAGGCTAACCGATAAGTGTCAGGCTTTTTTTTAAGCTTGCGCTTTTCTACGTCAGTTCGAGGGGAAAGATTCTCTAGACCTTCGGTCACCTCAACAATACAAGTGCCACATTGACCGTAACCCCCACAATTCATCATCTTTCCCATGAAGGAGTAGAGGTCAATGCCGTTCTGTATTGCTTTCTCTCTTAAATTAGCTCCATCCGCCGCAATTACTTCCTGTCCTTCTTTGACAAATTTGATATTACCCATCAATCCTCCTGACTCTCGCCTTACCCCTATCTTATTAAGAAATATTAATAAAATCTGAGATTTCAGAAAAGTTGTAGGCTTTTCTGCGGGAGTGGTCGGACTTACGGCTAGGGTAAGTTAGACAAATTGCTATTTGGCAGATTACTGGTTGCCCGTTGCAGAGCGGCTAACGCCCGATTATACTCCAGAATGGCGCTGAGCTGATTGAATCGAGCACGAGTGAGAGCGGTTTGCTGATTGAGGACATCTGTTTGGGTGCCAACCCCCGCCTGAAATCGTAACCGTGCCAACCGCAAGCTTTCTTCGGCTCGTTGCAGGGCAATCGTCGCCGTTTCAATATTTTGGGCGTTAGCATTCAAGTTGAAAAAGGCTTGTTCTACCTCAAGGCGTACTTGGTTACGCTGGTCAGCAAAACGAGTTTCCGCGATCGCAATATTCCTTCCAGCCTGTTCCGCTCTGGAGCGAGCCGCACCACCATCGAAAAAATTCCACCGTAGCGTTGCCCCCAGAGAGAGGCCGCCTGCCGGACCTTGGTCATCGCTCAAAATCCCCAGCACATTGTAACTAGCCGACAAACCGGCTTGAGGTCTGATGGAAGCCAGAGCAATGCGCCGTTGCTGCTCACCGATATCACGTTGAACGAGCTGCTGTTCCAACTCGGCTCTGTTTTTATAAGCCAAAACAATACTCTGCTCCAGAGATAAAGGCCATTGTCCAGCCACTGCAATCGGGTCGGCGGCGGCCAAATCAGCCGTCTGTGGCACACTTAACAACTGAGCAATTTGGCGTCGGCTGACTCGTTGCTGACTCAGGGCACGAGTCAAATCTTGTTGGGAACTTGCCAAATCCACCTCGGCCTGCAATACATCAAATTGAGTCCCCAACCCAGCTTGTTCCAACAACTGAGCATCTCGTAAACTCTGGGAGGCAGCCCGCACGGCGTCTTGGAAAATGTCTACTTGAGCGTCGGCTTCTTGCACCGCATAGTAGGAATTGGTGACATCCAGTCGCAATTGTTCGGCAATGCGCTCCACCTCTAGCTGTTGCAATCGTACCTGTTGCTCGGCTTGCCGAATTTGTGCCGGACGAAGCCCAGCGGTGAACAAGTCATAATTGGCTTGCAGCGCTCCATTGAAAGTTTGGCTGATTATACGACTAGGAGTGAACAAGGGATTGTCGGCTGATGCCGAATTCCGCAGTCTCTGCCCCGCAGACTCGTCACGAGAGAACGTTGCAGTGACTCCCAATGTCGGAAACTCAGCCGCGAGAGCTTCTTGTAAAGCAGACTGATTCCGTTCTAAGGTTAGCTTGGCAGCCTCAAGAGTCCGATTATTCCGCTGCGCCAGTTCCAGTGCCTGTTGTAAGGTAATAGGCTGGGCGTTTGTAATCTGAACTTCCTGGCTTTGAGTGGGAAACAGTAAGGGGTCGGGGCTGGGGTTGAGAGACTCTGGCGCTGGGGTGCTCTGATTGGAACGAGGCGACTGAGCCAAAGCCCCTCCCTCAGATCTCTGCTCTGGGGCTGGCTGCTGTGACACAGAACGCTCGGACACGGAAATTTCTCTAGGACGGCTCTGTGCATTACCCACCCTCCCGCTCCCAGCCGGTGGCTCAGGCGTTAGCGTTAGCATCGCGGCGTCTAGCCCACGAACAGGCTGGAAGGAACCTGTTTCACCACGCCTGTTCTGATTAGAGTTCTGGCTCTCTCTGTCTGTGGGTTTCCCCCTATTCACCTTACGCACAGGATTAACAACCCGTTTCGGTGTCTCAGCCTGCAATGCCAAGGTGACAGAAGTCGTAGAAGGGGGTACTCCAGGTAAAGCGTTGGACTCCTTTGCGTCCTCTTCCTTGCCTGCGTCTTCTTTCCCTGCCAAAACAGAGGTGAGAAGATGCTCGTGTGCCAAGGCTGCTGCCGGCTCTGAGTCTCCCTTCTCAGCTAGTTTACGGCCTAGACCTTGGAGTAATAGTAACTCTTGGGAAGCACCAGGCTCTACTACGCTTAGAGCGATTGCAGCTCCTAAACCGACAGCCACGAAATGAGGAAAAGTTGGCATATGTTTTGAAATCTGACCTTTAGTCTTCAACAAACTGCTTTTCTTGAGCAATTTACCAGTCCTTCGCACAATAATCGCTTGTCTGAAGGTTAGGCAAACGAAGAGATGGGCTGACTTTGAGTAAAGGAATTGCGAGATTGTCTCACAATCAGTAGACACGCCACGATACTGCTAAATTATTTAATTTTTTGGTTCACTATTGATGAACTGTAAAAGAAAATTGTCTAAATTTTTACCTAAGGCTGACTCTGGGCGAATTGTTTTTGCTCTTGAGTGAGTTGTTCACGCAGCCATTCAATCTCCGCTCGATGTACGCCGAAGCAATGGTACAAAAGACTTTTTTGGTAGGGGTCGGTGACTGATAGCTGCTCAAGCTCAAGACTTTCTAGACGCAACTGACAAACGTGCAAACGATGCTCTAGTAGCTTAATCCGTTCTACCCGTTCCAGGTTGCCGAAGAAGAAAAACTTGATGAAAAAGCGAGAGCGGCTATTGACCCAGCTTTCATGGGGATGTTCCATCATTTTTTCATGCCAGCGCTGACGCCCAGAAGCCGTGATACAGTAAGTTTTCCGATTGGGGCCTGCGTCTGTTTGGTCAATCGCCAAGGTCGTAATTTCCCCTCGTTCCTCTAGACGCTTGAGTAAGGGATAAATCGCTCCATAATTTACGCTAATGCTACTGCTCATAAAGAGTTCTAGCTGCTGCTTTAATCGGTATCCGTGCAAGGGTTCGCTCTGGAGAAGACCTAACGTTGCGAGTTCGAGCATTTCTTTAATATATTTTCTCTCTTATCTATACCAGACTGATATACTAAGCAGAAATATGCGTGTCTAGTTTACATCGCCCTTCTGAGAATCTCTAAAAAGTCGCTATATATCATACCAGTCCAGCCATGTCAATGACTCCAGTCAGTGTACCGCTTTCTGGCCAGTCACTCATGGAAAATGCATCTACTCGGCTGACTCCCAATGGCATCAAGTCGTGGTAGACCATCTCCAACCCCTGGGACACCTCAAGGAATCTCAGTGAAACGGCAACTGGTGAAACCCAATACTTAAGGCCGCATCGGCCGAATGAGTCATAAGGAGAGAAAACGAAGATGAGTGAACCTGAATCCCGTAAGTATTCAGTTCCAGCACAGATTGAACAGACTGTGATGACTGACGCTAATGAGGCTGATGAAGACGAGTCTTTGTGGAAGGAGCGGGTTCACCCACGTTCAAAAAAGCGTTGGCCAATGGTCGTGGGGGCTATCGTTCTACTTTTGGGAGGCGGTTTGGGTTGGCATTGGTGGCAAACGAGCCATGCCAAGAAGGCACCAGAGGCTCCAGCAGCAGGAGCGGGTCAACCTCAAGGAATTCCCGTTAAGCTAGCAACGGTAGAGACAGTAAGCGTCCCAGAAACTGATGAATTTCCCAGTCGCCTAAAAGCGCCTCGTGGCGTGGACATCAAGCCTGAGACGGAGGGGCGAATCAGTGAAATTTTGGTTCGGGATGGCGAAAAGGTGCAGCAAGGGCAAGTACTCATTCGCTTAAGCAGTGATGACGCCGATGCGGCTAGGATGCAAGCCAAAGCAAATCTTGATCGCGCTCAAGCTCGTCTTGCTGAACTAGAAGCTGGTAGTCGTCCCGAAGAAATTGCGCTTGCCGAAGCCCGGTTAAATCAAGCCGAAGCTCGCCTCGCCAACGCCAAAGCTGGGGCGAGTCCTGAGGAAATTGCTCAGGCTCAAGCTCAAGTGGAAGCCGCGAAAGCCGGGGCTGATCTGGCAAAATCACGGGTGAGTCGATATCAGACCTTAAGACAACAAGGCGCTATTTCTCAAGATGTGTTAGAAGGCTACATCAAAGAGGAGCGCAGTGCCACAGCCCAGCAGCAAGAAGCCGAACGACGGCTAGAGGCACTGCGAAAGGGTAGGAGTTCTGATATTGATCAACTAACAGCAGCCGCTGAACAAGAGCGGCAATCCTTACAACAACTGAAGAATGGCCCCCGCAAAGAAGAGATTGCTCAGGCGCGATCGCAAGTTTCTGAGGCAGCCGCTCAAGTCCGCTCAACGGAAGTCAAGCTGCAAGATACGAAGATTGTCGCCCCCATCAGTGGCATTGTCGGAAATATCCCAGTCAAGATAGGAGACTTTCTGAGCAAAGGGGATACGCTCACCACTGTCACCCAAAACCAAACCTTAGACGTAGAGTTGTCTATCCCCATCGTGCGGGGACCCGACTTGCGCTTGGATCAGAGAGTAGAGGGAACAGATGGCAAAGGGAATGTAATCGGTACAGGTAGAATCAGTTTCATTTCTCCTCAAGTCAGTAGCAATTCTCAACTCATCCTGGCAAAGGCTAGCTTTGACAACTCACAAGGACAACTGCGCGATGGAGAATCTGTCACAGCCAAAGTGATCTGGAATACCCGTCCTAGAATTTTAATTCCAACGACAGCCGTGGTTCCCTTGGCAGGAAAAGATTTTGTCTATGTTGCTCAAACGCAGGGGCAATCTAAACTCATCGCTCGCCAAAAGCCCGTGAAGTTGGACAGAGCCAAAATGCAGGGGAATAATTACCCAGTTATCGAAGGATTGCAGCCTGGAGAAAAAATTATCGTTTCAGGCACCCAAAATCTGTCGGATGGCGCTCCCATTATCCCTCAGTCGTAGCACTACGGACTAGAGACTGGGGACTAGACATTAGATAAGTCTTACCCTCGACGCCCGACGCCCTAACTCCGACGCCCGACGCCCTAAAAAACCTATGTTTGCTGACTTCTTTATCAAGCGACCTGTCTTCGCGACAGTCTGCTCCTTGCTTATCCTTCTCGTGGGAGCTATCAGTATTCCCACACTAGCAGTCGCCCAGTACCCGGATATTAGCCCGACGCAAATTAACGTTTCTGCTAACTATGGTGGAGCCAATGCTGAAACCGTGGAAAACGCGGTTACGACCCTTTTAGAAAGGCAAATCAACGGGGTCGAGGGCATGAAGTACATGACTTCGAGTAGCAGTAATGATGGCACCAGTACAATTACAGTCACATTTGATGCGTCGCGGAACAAAGATATCGCTGCTGTCGATGTGCAAAACCGCGTCTCCGTCGCCCAACCGCAGCTACCACAAGCGGTGCAGCAAACAGGAGTCAGGGTTACAAAGCAGTCAACCAGCCTGCTCTTAGCAATCGGTCTGTATGCACAAAATAAGGAATACGACAACGTATTTTTAAGCAACTACGCTGACCTCTACCTGACAGATGCCCTGAAACGATTGAAGGGTGTGGGTGATGTGCGTATTTTTGGTGAGCGTAAATATTCGATGCGCCTGTGGCTCGACCCCAATCGACTCGCCAGTCGAGGACTCGCGTCTAAGGATGTAGTTAATGCTCTCAGAGAACAGAACTTACAGGTAGGCGCTGGGGGAATCGGTCAGCAGCCAGCCCCAGACGGGCAAATGTATCAAATTGACCTGCGTGCCATCAGCCGACTCGCTGACGCCTCGGAATTTGAGGACATTGTCCTTAAAACAGATACTAATGGCGGTCTCGTCAAGCTGAAAGATGTAGGTCGAGCTGAACTTGGGGCAGAAAACTATAGCTCGTTCCTGCGATTTAGGGGTAACGATGCGGTCGGTTTGGGGGTTTATCAACTTCCCGGTAGCAATGCCTTGGATGTTGCCAGGGAAGTCAAAGCCGAAATGAAGCGACTTGCTCCGACTTTTCCGCCTGGACTGAAATATCAGGTAGCGCTGGACACTACGCTGTATGTGCAACAGTCCCTTAACGAAGTGGTCAAGACGCTGTTTGAAGCGGTTGTGCTGGTTATCTTGGTGATTTTCATTTTCTTGCAGGACTGGCGAACCACCCTGATTCCAGCGATCACTATCCCGATTTCCTTGATTGGTACTTTTGCCTTTATCAAGGTTTTCGGGTTTTCAATCAACAGCTTGTCCCTGTTTGGTCTGACTTTAGCAACTGGGTTGGTGGTCGATGACGCGATCATCGTGGTCGAGAATATCGCTCGCTTGATTCAAGATAAGGGCATGAATCCCCGTCAAGCGGCCTCTGAGAGTATGGAAGAACTGTTGGGGGCAGTGATTGCGACTTCACTCGTACTCATGGCTGTGTTTATCCCAGTCGCCTTCTTCCCAGGAACTACCGGAAAGCTATATCAACAATTTGCGCTGACAATCGCTTTCTCAGTTGCGCTTTCTACCTTTAATGCCGTTACCCTCACACCTGCCCTCTGTGCCCTTCTGCTGCGTCAGGATCAAAAACCAAGCGGCTGGGTTGGCTGGATTTTCGATCGGATTAATGGAGCCATTGACTGGACGCGCAACGGGTATAAGCGATCGCTAAACACCCTGTCACGCATGAAAGGAATCGTGGTTGGGCTGTTTATTCTGTCCTTAGGGCTGACAGGCTGGCTTTATTTGAGCGTTCCCCAGGCATTTCTCCCTGAAGAAGACCAAGGCTATTTCATCACAATTGTGCAAGGGCCAGAAGGAGTTTCGCTCAACTATACCGCCGATGTCATGAACAGGGTGGAACAAGAAATCCTGAAAGTTCCGGAAGTGGTAGGAACTTTTGTAGTGGGCGGCTTTAGTTTTAGTGGAAATAGTGCCAACCAGGGTTTGATTTTTACAACCCTCAAGCCTTGGGAGGAGCGTCACAGCGAAGAACAGTCAGTAAAGGCGATTATTGGTAAGCTGGCGGGAGCTTTAGGCGGAATGCCAGAAGCAAGAATATTGCCCGTTAATCCTCCTGCGATTCAGGGTTTAGGCAGTTTTGGTGGTTTCCAATTTGAGCTGCAAGACCGAAAGGGCAACGAAAGTTTAGCTCCTCTACTTGAAGCTATGGGTGGGATGATTGGGCAAGCCAATCAACCGGGTATCGGCTTGCAACGTGTGTTTAGTACTTTTGCCGCAAACACACCTCAGTTACTCATCGAAGTAGACCGTGACAAAGCTAAGGCGCTCGGCGTCTCTATAGACGATATCTTCAGTACGTTGCAGACGTTGTTAGGTTCGCAATATGTGAACGACTTCAATTTGCAACAACGAACTTATCGGGTGTACGTTCAGGCAGATAAGCAGTTTCGCTCCAATCCTAGCGATATTGGTCAACTTTACGTTCGTTCTCAACAAGATCAGATGATTCCCCTGAGCAATCTGGTGAAGATCACACCAACCACAGGGGCACAAACGATTAATCACTACAACTTATTCCGCGCCATTGAAATTACGGGTTCAGCCGCTCCTGGCTTTAGCTCCGGGCAGGCAATCAAAGCAATGGAGGACGTAGCTAAGAAAGTTTTGCCTGCTGGTTTAGGCTACGAATGGTCAGGTACTTCAGCAGAAGAGCTAGCCGCTGGCGGTCAAGCACCGATCATTTTTGGTCTGGGAATTGTGTTTGTGTTCTTGGTGCTGGCAGCTCAGTATGAGAGCTACATTGACCCCTTAATTATTCTTCTGTCAGTCCCTTTGGCAATCTTCGGTGCCCTTTCAGCTCAGTCGCTGCGGGGTTTAGCTAATGATGTCTACTGTCAAATCGGTCTGGTGATGCTGATTGGTTTAGCGAGTAAGAACGCGATTCTGATTGTGGAATTTGCTAACCAACTGCGAGAAAGGGGTATGACCATTACCAAGGCGGCGGTTGAAGCCTCTCAAGAGCGTTTGCGACCCATTTTAATGACTTCCTTGGCTTTTGTTCTGGGTATTACCCCCTTGGTCAATCCTGAAGGAGCAGGAGCAGCATCGCGACGCTCTCTGGGTACGGCGCTTACGGGAGGGATGATTGTTTCCACGCTCTTAAGTTTGTTTATCGTGCCAGTCCTGTATATCGTGATTAATCTGATGAGCGATCGCTTGAAGGGTCGTGGTAAGCCTAAGGAGACGAAGAAACCCACTCCCCGTGTTGAGGTCACCACGTCTTCGAGTAGCCATTGAATCGGATCAATCCGAGGAATAGATGGTACCTAACCCCTGAAGTTTTAAAGCCGCCGAATGGGCGGCTGGTGTTTGAGCGCCTGCCCCCTCTTTACCGAGAAACCATAGAGGCTTTGAGCAAAGGAATGCCACTCCCACTCATCCAGTGACGCCAACGATGGCGAGGGTGGTAATAAGCTAATCGGCATTCAAGTTGCAGGGTAGAAGATGGGGAAGCTGGGGGAGAAGCTCAAGGATAAAAACCAAGTTGAGGCAAGCCAAGAGTTTCTTCCCAACCCATCATCAGATTTAGACACTGTATCGCTTGTCCGGCTTGACCTTTAATCAAGTTATCCGTTACGGACATAATGATTGCTCGGTCAGTCCGAGGATCGACTTCCACACCGACATAACACAGATTAGTGCCACAAGCCCATTTGGTTTGGGGGTAAGTGCCCGCCGGCAAGATTCGGATAAATGGAGATGCGCGGTAGAAGGCCGTATAAATGGTGATCAAATCTTCTCGCACCAATCCAGGATCGCGTAGGGTCGCATAAACGGTTGCCAGGAGTCCCCGCACCATCGGAATCAGGTGGGGCGTAAACTGTACCATGACCTCATGACCTGCTAAATCGCTGCATATTTGCTCGATTTCTGGGATATGGCGATGACGCGCTACCCCGTAGGGGGCTAGGGAGTTATCGGCTTCGGAGAGTAAGAGATTGGTTTTGGCTGTGCGTCCAGCCCCCGATGTCCCCGATTTGGCATCGATAATGGCTGTTTCAGGCACAATTAAGCCTTGTTTTAATAAAGGGGCTAAGGCTAATAAACTTGTTGTCACATAGCAACCTGGACATCCAACGAGCTGAGCGTCGGCAATGCGATCGCGATATAATTCGGGTAAACCATAAACAGCTAAAGCTGCGGTTTCCTGGTCTTGCCGCTCCCCACCGTACCAAATTTTGTAAGTTTCTAGGTTCCTAAAGCGATAGTCTGCCGATAGGTCTAGAACTTTGCATCCCTTGGCCAACAGCGTGGGTGCCATCTGATGAGCCAAGCCATTGGGCAATGATAGAAAAACAGCTTGACAGCGCGATGCCACTAGATCTAAATCAATTGCTTCGATCGTCAGGTCAACGCAATGGCCTAAATGAGGGTAGAGTTCAGAATAGGACTTGCCCGCGCTGCTATCTCCCCCCAAATAAACCACCTCGACTCCTGGGTGATCCATCAAGAGCCGTACAAGTTGCACGCCGCCATAGCCTGAAGCCCCAATAATGCCTACGGGCAGGCGTCCTAAATCACCCATGATATTTCTTTCCTAAGAGAGCTGAAATGAAAAATGGATTAACATTTGCTGCATTTTAGTATCAAAAGTGAACTTTGGTGGTAGAAATTAGGGCGTATTTATAAGAATTTTTCTAACAACCTCCACAACTCCCGTCCTAAAACAAACGGGATACAATTAAGTAGAAACAATCTTTAGAAAACTTTACGGGTTATCGCTCACAAACTGGACGTGGAATCGCCTGAAACCGATTTATTTAAATTTGACTCGATTGACGATGCCCTGGCAGACCTCAAGGCCGGCCGCGCTGTGGTCGTAGTGGATGACGAAAACCGGGAAAACGAAGGCGACTTAATTTGCGCCGCCCAATTTGCAACGCCTGACATGATTAATTTCATGGCGGTAGAAGCACGAGGGTTAATTTGTCTGGCCTTAACGGGCGATCGCCTCGATGCCTTGGATTTGCCGTTAATGGTCAGCAAAAACACTGACAGCAACCAGACCGCCTTCACGGTCAGCATCGACGCCTCCCCCCATCTGGGCGTCACCACCGGTATCTCGGCTGAAGACCGAGCACGCACCATCCAAGTCGCCATCAACCCCTCGACGAACGCCGAGGATTTGCGCCGTCCGGGGCACATTTTTCCCATCCGTGCTAGGGAGGGAGGAGTGCTTAAACGGGCTGGTCATACGGAAGCAGCAGTCGATCTCCCCCGGCTGGCGGGTTTATACCCAGCGGGTGTGATTTGTGAAATCCAAAATCCCAATGGCTCAATGGCACGCCTACGGGAGTTGATTGATTACGCGGCACAGCACCAACTCAAAATTATCAGCATTGCGGATTTAATCAGCTACCGCCTCAAGTACGATCGCTTCGTCCATCGAGAGACGATCGCGAGATTACCCAGTATTTTTGGCAATTTCCAGATTTATGCCTACCGCAATACCCTAGACAGTTCCGAACATGTGGCAATTGTTAAAGGCAACCCGGCCGAGTTTCAAGATAATCCGGTCATGGTACGGATGCACTCGGAATGCTTAACCGGTGATGGATTGGGTTCATTACGCTGTGACTGCCGGATGCAGCTAGAAGCCGCGCTGAAAATGATTGAGAACTCCGGACAGGGTGTGGTCGTGTATTTGCGCCAAGAAGGGCGAGGGATTGGCCTGGTTAATAAATTAAAGGCATATTCCTTACAAGACTTGGGGCTGGATACGGTTGAAGCCAACGAACGCCTAGGATTCCCCGCCGACCTAAGGGATTATGGCATGGGCGCACAAATGCTTAATGACCTAGGGGTGAAAAAAATTCGCTTGATTACCAACAATCCCCGTAAGATTGCTGGATTGAGAGGTTATGGGATTGAGGTGGTAGACCGGGTGCCACTGCTGATTGAAGCGAACGACTATAACTCCACCTATCTGGCAACCAAGGCTCAAAAACTGGGTCATATGCTGTTGCAGACCTATTTGGTTACGGTTGCCGTTCAATGGCAGGATGCCCCCCAATCGGTGAAAAAGCGCTACGAACGCTTAGAGAAACTACGGTATTTGGTGCATAGCCAGGACTTATTATTACAGGAGGAGGCACGACCCGTTGCGATCGCCTTATTCGGCACACCCTCCTTAATTGTCAACATCGGCTTTGATCAATCCAGCCTCGCGGCACCCGATTGGTACAAAGACTCCAATCATCCCTACATACAAGCGATCGCAAAAATTCTGGATGAGTTAAGTGGATGGCATCAAGTGGAACGACTGGAATTTTTGGTATCTTCGGGTGTCGATCCGATGATTGGCTTGCAAGTTCAGCTAGACCGACAGACATTCTCACTCACCCAGCCACCTTCTGCTATTTGTGATAATTTGACCACTCAAAAAATCTATAGCTTTGAGCGGCATCTTGAAGCAAATGAAGAGATGGGTTGAGTTTTTCGTTTCTACTTCAAGGAAAGCAGATAGGCTCTAGAATGTGAGTCACTGATTGATAGTGCCTATGGTTCAGTTCGACCCAAACTTATCTCAGTCGGAATCAACGGTCAGCACGCTCTATGAAACTGACTTCTATGCCTGGACACAGGGACAGGCTGAACTCCTGCGGAATCATCACTGGAGTAAACTTGACCTGCCAAATCTGATTGAGGAAATTGAATCGTTGGGCAAACAGCAACGGGCAGAACTGCGAAATCGCCTCAGCATTTTGATGGGACATCTGCTCAAGTGGGAATACCAACCGACTAAACGCAGCCGCAGTTGGCTGAATACTATTCGCGTTCAGCGCATGGATACCTTGGAGTTATTGGAAGAAAATCCCAGCCTCCAGCCTTATCTTCTAGAAGGACTCCAGAAAGCGTATCGTAAAGCGGTTGCCTTGGCTGCGGGAGAAACCGATCTACCCGATCGCACGTTTCCTGATGATTGCCCCTATACATTGGAGCAGATTTTGGAGGATAAATTCTACCCGGGTGAGCCAAGTAATTGGGTGATGGAGTAATCGATGAAAAAATGCTGTTCGTGCAGTGACTGATGCAAAAGGATAGTCAACGTTTCCAGAATGCACGAGACGAAAAGCACTTTCAGATTCAAGTTGGTAACAAGGGGAGAGAAAGGAGATAATTTCTGAAAATTGGATTAATTTTCAGTAAAACAGATCGATAACTTTCCCCATGCGTCGCGCCAACAAAGTTTGGCCTATCTTCTAATAAACAACGTCTTTTTAAGGATTGTATGGCTTTTAATAATTCTGTGGGAGGATGAGATATTTCCTTTAAAGTCTGGCTCAAAGTAACTGTATCTTCTTGTTGGGCTAACAAGCAATTGCCCGCTTGAAAACTCTACCTGCTAGCGAACAAGATGCAATCGCACTTTAAGCTGTTACAAAAGCATTTAATAGACCGAGAAGTTCATCGATCGGAGTAAGATACCGATCTTTGAGATCGATCGAAACTTCCAGATTGGGTTTCAGTGCCAGAAAACGCCAAACTTGGCCTGTAGTAACCGTTCCGTAAACCGTTTTAGCACCAATTTTAGGGTCGCGTCGGTTGACTAAAAAAGCTGCATACATAGTGGCAATACATTGAGCCAAACCATCATTAATATTTTCGTTTTTTGCTTCAATCACCGTAACAATAGGAGCTTTAATTGTTAGTTTATCAGGGTTAGCCGTAAGTAAAAAATCAACAAACCCATTCAAACCCATACTGGGGTCAGCCGTAAAACTTTTACCCGAAAATAATGAAGCCTGAGGATTAAGGGTGAGAATTTCGCTTAAAATGGGTGCAATTAAATATTCAGAACGAGCTTTTTCAGTATTGATGGCAGTAGCAAGCGGTACAAATCGTTTTAAGGCTTCAGTTAAAAAGGCGCTGGGAGCAATTGGCTCAAAATCAACCAATTTCTCAACCGTTATGATCTGACTAATTCCCAAAGGAATGAGTTGATCGAATGAAATGAAATCGCTGTAAGACATAATTTTTTAAAAAATCATAATTAAATTTTTTTTATAAGCAACCCGATCGCAAATGAACATCTTCATCTGCCACCAGTGCCACCTATTCATCTCCTTACTAGAAAATTAAGAATCAAACCACCCGATCGCTACGAATACACTCCCGATACCAATCAAAACTCGCCTTGGGAATCCGTTGTTGGGTTTCGTAATCAATATAAGTAATCCCAAAGCGGCGATCGTACCCCCACGCCCACTCAAAGTTATCCAGCAAACTCCAAACAAAGTAACCCTTAAGCGGATACCCCTCACTCACCGCTCGATGCGCTGCCTTTAAGTGCTGCCGCAGATACATAATTCGATCCGTATCAATCACTTCTCCCTTGACATTTAACTCATCTTGTGAAGCACAGCCGCTTTCAGTAATCAAGATGGGTAAATCCTCACGCCCCAGTGTCTCGCGAATATGACGAATGCCCCAATAAATCGACTCTGGCAGGATATTCAGCCAAGGCATGTGCATTCGGGGATAGCCCTGAGGTAAGTCGAGGAACTCGTAACCCACTTCGTTGTCAGCCGCCCGGACATAAGTGCCCGTGTAGATATTTAGACCTAAGCTATCTAAGGGCTGATGAATGGTTTCCAAATCCCCCTCGCGGATATCCGGCGCATGGCTTCCCAACTGTTCGATTAAAGCCGGACTATAAGCGCCAGTGAGGGCGGGAAAAATGATGCCGCCATTTTGTCCACAGGTATGGAATGCCTGTTTTGCCGCTTCAATATGACGGGGTGACTCGTTGATGGGAACGGTTACAGAAATATTATCAACCAGCGCCACCGAACAAGGCACCGGTGAGACGGCGCGAATCGCTTTACACCCTAAACCATGAGCCAGTAAGGCGTGGTGAGACGTTTGCCACACCTGTTTGAGCGAATTAACCTGTGTTCCGGGAGCATGAGGGGGTTCCTTGTCCACAGCATAACCCAAGTGAGTAAAGCACATGATTTCGTTGATGGTCATCCAGTGCTGGATGCGATCGCCCAACCGACTCACCACCGCCGTCACATAGTCCGCATAGTCAAACGCCATCTCCCGACTCTGCCAGGAACCATATAAATCTTCCAACGCTTGGGGAGAGTCCCAGTGAAAGAGAGTCGCATGGGGGGTAATTCCATGAGCCAATAAGCAGTCCACCAGGCGCTTATAGAAATCTACCCCCTCTTCATTAACAGCCCCCCGCCCATCGGGAATAATCCGAGGCCAAGCAATACTAAAGCGATAATGCTTAATACCCAGCCGTGCCATCAACTGCACATCCTCTTCATAGCGAGAATAGTGATCGCAAGCCACAGCACCCGTATCACCATGAAGAACCCGTCCGGGGGTAGCGCTGAAGGTATCCCAAACACTTGATTTGCGCCCCCCAACCTGTGCCGCCCCTTCAATTTGATAGGATGCCGTTGCCGCACCCCACAAAAAACCCTCTGGAAATTGGTAACTAGTCATAAGTCAGTTTTGGGTTAGCTCGTCAACAACCCCACCCACAAGGGGATGGGGCTTGTAATTCAAATTCCCAATTCTGGGCAGACCACAATAGGCACATTGACTGATGCCCTGAGTTTTAGAAAATCCTCACGAATATTCACCGCAGCGTTGTGATCCGCATGGCACTCGTACCCACATTTCTTACACCGAAATTCAGCCTGAGACGGGCGATTCCCTCGCTCAATATGTCCACACTGAGAGCATTTTTGACTGGTGTAGCGCGGGTCAACAAACCCGACATTGATGCCTCTGACTTCAGCTTTGTAGGTGACGAATGCTTGGAACTGAGCAAAGCTCCATCCATGCAATCTGCGACGTTGAGCCTTCCTCATTTTGGCTCTACCACGAATGTTGGTGAGGTCTTCAAAAACCAATGTTGCACCGGACTGAACAGACCGAACCAGTCGCTTACTCAGTACATGGTCACAGTCTTTTCTGAAACGTCTCTGTCTGCCCGACAACTTCTTGAGATGTCGCTTGGCAGATTTCGTGCCTTTAGATTGCAGCCTTCGACGCAACTCAAATGTTCTGTCTTCTATCTCCTTCCAATAGCCAGAACCGTACTTACTTCCTCTGCTATCAACCGCAGGGGAAGCGATACCCAAATCAACGCCAACTACTTCATCGGTTGCCCTCAATTCAGGAGACTTAACCTCCATGACAACGTGCAGCCACCATCGTCCTTTGCGGTCTTGCAACAATTCTGCGCTGGTGTTTTTCCAGTTCAGGTATTGCCGATAGTATTCAGCAATTTCAAAGGGCAGTTTGACCCGTCCATTGACGCTGAGAATCGACACCTCCGAACGGTCAAACCAAACAGTGTAAGACCGCCCATCGTACCGAATTGGGCAACGTTTCGAGGTTGGACAACTAACCGTTTTACCCTTCTTTTTCAGGCTCTTAGCCGATTTCAAAGCCTCAGTTGCTTTGACTCTTGCAGCACAAACCAATTGAGAAGGCAAGCTAGTAATAGCGCGATGGTCGTAGTAGGTCGCTTTGTGCAGTTCTACGCCATTTGCCAAGTCGTTTTCCCATCCATGCTTGCACACGGCATTGAACGACCAAGTGTATTGCTCAATCGTTTGAGACAGCACCTTAGCCGTTTCAATGTCAGGTTGAAGTTGGATGCGAATTGTTCTTTGCATACACACATTATATCTTCATATATCAGACGGGTTATCTGTGAGATGCAAGGATTGTGTGTTGATTTCGGGGGTATCGAACCCCACTCAATCGACGCTCCTATCCCTCCGCACCCACTCTTGGGATGCGGTTTCCCGGAGGTCTTTATGAAATTGTAGAGGGGAGAGGGGGCAAGAGGCAGAAAGGGTAAGATTTTTGTCAGGCTTTATATTTCACCGAGCAACCATAGGGCTGCGTCGTCGGTTGGCTCACTGGTTGACCATTCTTCACCGCCTTCAAAGCATCCGTTACATAGTTCTGTGCTTTGGAGATATCTGCTTTGTTATTTGAAGAGATGCTGTCAATGGCACCTGCATAGGCTAGCTTGCCCTCTGGCGTAATAACAAACATATGGGGTGTTGTGCGGGCACTGTAAGTACGACCGATTGTTCCATCGGAGTCGAGCAAAACGGCTGTGGGAGCAGCATTGCGGCTCTTGGTTAGATCATTGGCCTTTTGACCATCCACGTTACCCTGTTTTCCTGGTGCCGAGGAAACAACGGATAGCCAGACAACGCCGTCACCGGTGGCAGCTTTCTGCAACTTTTGCATATTGCCCGATTCGTAATGCTTGCGGACAAAGGGGCATTCGTGGTTCGTCCACTCTAGGACAACCGTTTTGCCCTTGAAGTCGCTGAGGCGATGCGTCTTACCGTTACTATCGACGCCTGTAAAGTCAGGTGCTGGTTCGCCAACACGCGCTACAGTTGCACTGGCTTGCGTTGAGGTGGCTGGTTGGTTGTTGGCTGGCTGAGTCGTCGATTCAGTTGGGTTGGTGGTTCCGGAGTTGGAAGTTGTTGGATTGGGGTTGCTGCAAGCCGTCGTAAGGGCGACCATCGTAGCGATCGCACCAACCAGGAAACTGTTCTGAAGTATGGAATGTCTCATCTTGAATACCCTAATTCTTACGTCTTTTTGCGAATTGACAATCATCGTGAGTGAACTAAGAGGACACCTGTTTCAAGGCGTCTTGCAGGGTGGCGGGAGCCAGAACTTGAGGCAGAATCATGGGTTCTCCTTGGCCTAACCCACGGGGATAGAGGACGTAGAGCGGTACACCACTGCGTCCAAACTGGCTCAAGGCTTCAGTGATAACCGTGTCGCGGTTTGTCCAATCGGCTTTGACTAATGCCACACCTTTTTGTTGGAAGGCAGATATCACCTCAGGTTGATTCAGTGCCACTCGTTCATTCATCAAGCAGGTAACACACCAAGCCGCCGAGAAGTTGACAAACACGGGCTGATTTGACTGACGCAATCTCTCCAATTGTTCAGTCGTGTAAGGTTGCCATGCCAAACCTGACTGAGATGGGTTGGTTGTCCCAGAATTTGTTACCTGAGAATTTGGGGCTGGAGAGTTTTCAACGAGAGGGGTAAGGGTGAGTGCCAGGACGAGGGTTGAGAGCGAACCAACCCAGCATATCCGCCGCCAGAACTGTCGAGATGTTTGGGTTTTATGATAAAGCCATGCGGCAAAGGCGATCGCCAGCAAACCCGCCAGTGCCAAACTTAAACCATCTGTCCCGGTTTGAAGCGTCAGCACCCACAACAACCACGCCACTGCTCCATAAATGGGAAATGCCAGCAGTTGTTGGAATGTTTCCATCCAGGCTCCCGGTTTGGGTAGGTAGCGCCGCACAGCAGGAGTGAAGCTGATGACTAGGTAGGGGAGTGCTAGTCCCAAACCGAGGGTAAGAAAAATTGCGATCGCAACAGGTGCAGGCTGAGTTAGCGCCGCGCTCACTGCTGTTGCCATAAATGGAGCTGTGCAGGGAGTCGCCATCACCGTTGCTAGCACCCCCGTGAAAAACTCACCCACATAACCTGATTTAGAGGCTAAGCCCTGCCCCAGCCCCATAATGGAGGCTCCCACTACGAACACTCCAGACAGGTTCAGTCCCACCGCAAACAGCACATAGGCCATGACGAGGACGAACGCCGGCGATTGAAGCTGAAAACCCCAGCCAATCTGCTGTCCCAACCCCCGCAGAACCAATAGGACGCCAACCACAGCCGCAAAACTCGCTAGCACTCCTGCCGTAAACGCCAACCCGTGCATTCGAGCTTGTTGGGTACTCTGCTGCGCCTTTTGAGCAATCCCCAACGCTTTGAGCGACAGCACTGGGAACACGCAGGGCATTAGATTGAGGACAATGCCTCCCACCAACGCTAGCAGTAGGGTATTCCAGAGGTTTATAGTTGAGCGAGCATTGGCAGGAGACGTTGGGGCTGACGTTGTTCCGGGTTTGGCTGCAATCGCAAACGCCTGAGTCGTGGTTTGAGCATCAAGCTTTTCCTGCACAACCAACACACCCTCGACCTGATCTGTGACGGCCTGATTCCCTTGGGCAACCCGTAGGGTTAATCCTTGGTCATCAAAGGCAACAGTTTGTTCTGCCGCGTTGGTAATGACACCATCTTGATAGGGGAAGAACGAAACCTGCTCAATCTGTCCGGCCTTGAGTGCTGGTGCGTTCACCCGAAGTACCAGATTATTTTGCTCTGCTTGGAAACTAACGTTCCAGGGAGAGGGCTGAGGCAGTGCCTGACGGGTTTTCGCAAACGCATCTGCCCAAGCGGCATCAACGGTAGGAGCATCCGGGGTAACAGGCAAGGTTAGCTCAAAAGCAGCCTCTTCCGGTACACACTCCACCTCACACACTAACCAAGAGGCTTTGGCTTGCAGCGTAACGGGCTGCTGGGTTGGCAAATTGACGGGTGGTGTCAGTTCCGTTAGGAGTAAATTCTCGCCCTTGTATCCGAAATTCATCAGTGGGCCGATTGGCATCCGTTGGGGGTAAGGATACACCAACTCACCGGCTTTAAACCCATTGGGGAGTGTCCACTCCATCCGAGTGGGGGCACCGGAGTCACCCGGATTGCGCCAGTACGTGTGCCAGCCGGGTCTAGTTTTGAATTGTAGCCCCACCCAAAACGGCGTGCTCGGTTGGATGGTTTTGACTTCGCTGATGAGTTGTACTTCGGTGCGATCGCTTTTAAAGGGCTTTGCCCATACAGGTTTGGGCAACCCACAGAAGATTCCACAGGCGAGTATCCCAGCTAAGAGCCAGATGAGGAACCGACTCAGGATGTGATTACCGTGGCTGTATTCCTGTTTGTTAGACAGAATTACCAAATTACTATCCTGCATCTTGTTCTGTGTTATGCGCTTGTAGTAACGCAATAGTGTAATCTTTCGGCACTCTAGGCAGCTCTCTAGTCTGACAGACCCTATAAAGGTGCCATCAATTTTGGAACTGTGCTGTCATCTCTTCTTTTTTAATAAATTTTAACAAACTCAAGAAAAGATTCAACTTCCTAGAAGCTGAGCAATCCACCGGACTTGATATGAGAGTGCTAACCTGCTTTATTAGCGATTCTCAACACAAACTGGATGAGTATTTTCACACTGCAATCCGTTAAAAAAGACTTTGGCATTAAGGAAATCCTCAAAGATGCCAGTTTTAGTCTAGACCCCACCGATAAAGTTGGCTTAATCGGCACCAATGGTTCCGGCAAATCGACCCTGCTCAAGATGATTGCTGGGATTGAACCCATTGATGGCGGTCAAATTATAGTCAATCCTGGAGAGAAAATTGTCTACTTGCCTCAGCAGCCCGAATTAGATGAAAATCACACCGTTTTAGAACAGGTATTTGCCGACAGTGGCGAACAAATGACCCTAATCCGCGAGTATGAGGAGCTCTCCCACAAATTAGCTCACCATCCAGAAGATAGCCAACTCCTAGCACGTCTCTCTAGGGTGACGCAGCGCATGGAATCGATTGGCGCTTGGGATTTGGAGACAAAGGCAAAAATTATCCTGACTAAATTAGGGATTGAAGACTTCGAGGCTCGGATTGGTAACTTATCCGGTGGTTATCGCAAGCGCATCGCTTTAGCTGCTGCGTTGTTGTCGGAACCTGAAGTGTTACTGATGGATGAGCCGACGAACCATTTGGATGCCCTGTCCGTGGAGTGGTTGCAGAGTTACCTGGCTGGTTTCCGAGGTGCACTTTTGTTAATCACTCACGATCGCTATTTTTTGGATCGCGTCACTAATCGTATCTTGGAAATTGATCGTGGCGACCTCTACACTTACTCGGGCAACTATTCTTACTACTTAGAGAAAAAAGCATTAGCAGAAGAATCGGCGGTTAGTAGTCAACGTAAACACCAAGGCGTTTTACGTCGCGAGTTGGAATGGCTCAAGCGAGGGCCAAAAGCGCGGAGTACCAAACAAAAAGCGCGAATTGACCGCATCCACGACATGCAGGGGAAGGAGTTTAAACAAGCTCAGGGTAAGGTTGAAATTTCTACCCCCGGTCGTCGGATTGGCAAGAAAGTGATTGAATTAGAAAATGTTTCTAAAGCTTATGATGAACGGACTCTGATCAAAAACTTTAGCTACGAATTCACCCCTGATGACCGTGTGGGAATTATTGGCGGCAATGGCGCAGGCAAATCCACGCTGATGGATATGATTACCGGACGAGTGCAACCCGATTCCGGTAAGGTTGAGCTTGGCACAACCATTCATATCGGTTATTTTGACCAACATTCTGAGGCTGTGTTAGAGGCGATTAACGAAAATCAGCGGGTGATTGACTACCTTAAAGAAATTGCCGAATACGTTAAAACCGCAGATGGCACGCTAATTACAGCCTCACAAATGTTGGAGCGTTTCCTATTCCCTGGAAACCAGCAATATGCACCGATCAATAAGCTTTCTGGAGGGGAAAAACGTCGCCTGTTCTTGCTGCGCGTTCTGATGAGTGCTCCGAATGTGTTGATTTTGGATGAACCGACGAATGATTTAGATGTACAGACGCTGTCGATCCTGGAAGAATATTTAGAAGAGTTTAACGGTTGTGTGATTGCAGTGTCTCACGATCGCTATTTCCTCGATCGCACGGTACAGAAAATCTTTGCCTTGGAGCCTGGGGGAAACATCCGGCAATATCCTGGGAATTACTCCGTTTATCTCGACTACAAGCAGGCAGAAGAGGCAACAAGCTCTCAACAACAAGCTAAGCCAGAGGCGAAAAAAGACGAAGTCGCAAAAGCGGAACAGTCGGATAAAAATTCAGCTCGTAATAGCAAATCGCGTCGCCTTTCTAGTTGGGAAAAGCGTGAATTTGAGGAGCTTGAGGGCAAAATTGCTCAATTGGAAGCTCAGAAAGCGGAGACAGAGAAAGTGTTGTTTAATGCTCCCCCAGGTAAAGTGACTCAAGTTCAGGAACTTTATCAGCAATTGGAAACTTTAAATCAGGCTATTGAAACGGCAACTGAACGCTGGTTAGAATTGGCAGAATCGGAGTCTTAATTTTCAGGGATTTTCAACCAGGAATCACCCTACAACTGCATACCGCCTAAAGTCGATGTAAGCGATCGCTGTTCAACCGCAGTCAACCTGAGGCAAGATATCAGCGATCGCTCCTGAGAACAGAATGCTCTATGATAAAAACTTTTATTTTCATATTATTTCTTCTCTTAATTATTGCTTGTATTTTGGGGATAAATCCCCTGACAAACTTGAGACGCAGACGTATTAAACGTAGAATTTTACCTTTAAATTGGTTAATAATTATTGAGCAAAATGTTCCCCTTTATAAACGTCTTCCCGAATCCTTGCAGCGACGACTCCTGGAACACATCAATGTTTTACTTGCCGAGAAACAATTTAAAGGGTGTGGAGGATTAGAAATAACGGATGAAATTAAGCTGACTATTGCCGCCCAAGCGGCGCTACTTTTACTTAACGAAAGAGGAACTTATTTTTCCAAACTTCATCTGATTCTAGTTTATCCTAGCGCCTTTATCGCCAGTCAGACTACAGCATTTGGAGCGCAGTATCTCGAAGAAATACAAGTTAAATCGGGTGAATCCTGGCAGATTGGTATCGTTGTCCTTTCTTGGGAAGATATCAGGCGCGATGTGCACAATTGGAAGGATGGACGCAACGTTATACTCCACGAATTCGCACATCAACTCGACCAAGAGAGTGGAGATGTATCAGGTGTACCGATTCTTGAGAAACGAGCAGCCTATGTCAGTTGGGGGCGTATTTTTAGAGAAGAATATGAGAAATTGTGCCATAAAGTTGCACAAGGTGTAGAAACGGTTATTGATGAATATGGCGCAACTAACCCAGCCGAGTTTTTCGCCGTGGTTACAGAAACTTTTTTTGAAAAACCGTTCCAAATGAAAAAAGAACACCCTGAACTTTATCAGGAGCTGAAACGCTACTATCAATTAGAGCCAACGGAGTGGCTCAGAGAACGGGTTTAACAAGGATGAACGCTAAAAATCGTTTATCCTTACAACCCAATGGGGGAGATACTGTAAGTACCTATACCCAAGGGTAGGAGCACAACCTATCATGCTCCTACGAAAATCGGAGTGTTCTCATCAATTCAAACGGTAATCATGAGCTTAAGTAAACTCCACTGTATCGAGGAAATTTAATAGTTGGGTTTTTAACCCTTCCACTTCTTTCTCGATGGGAGCCGGACTTTCTCCTTCAAGAAAAGTTCGCTGGCAGCTTACCACATACAAAAAGTCATCCACAGGGAAGGCTATAAGACCACGAAGCGCATCCAATCGAACCGACATGTCATGATTTTTTTGTACAGAAAGGGTTGAACCGTGGGGCATATTGACAACGACAAAATAAGACCCCTCCATCGCATCTTGTATATATTCCCTATACTCAATCTTAGAATTGGGTATATTGCCAAGAATCGCTTGTTCCACATAACTATCTACGAGAAAGAAGTTGAGATAGTCTTCTTCTCCCAGCGACTCCATCTTATCCGCTTCTTCCGCAGAAATAGGGTAATAATCGATTCTCAATAAACGACCAAAGTCGTCAGAAAATCCGACCACTCCTTCTTGTTCTTCAATGCTTCCTCCTTTTTCGGAGTCCACCGGAACTGGGACGCTAAAATTCCCCGCGGGTGACTGATAAATCACTGATTTGGATTCATCCTGTTCATGTTCTGCTTCTAAGCCTTCTTCGTCATACTCTTCCTCTTCCGTTTCATTCAGAATTGCAACAACCTCGTCTATAATGGCTTGTGCTTCTCCATCCTCAATTTCCAAAGCTTGCTGTAACTCCTTGAGAAAACCCCTTGTCTCCAGAGGAATATTTCCGGACTCATCAACAAGCATCATCACCCCAGCCGCAAAAGCATCGGGCAAAAGTTCGTCGGGTAGGCAATCATAAGCTGCGTTAAACATCGCTCCTAGTCCCTCTTGCGCTGCAAGTCCTCGGAGTGTATCGACCATCTCTGTCATCTCCTCCTCTGAGTAGTCATCAAAGAGTTCGGTTTCCCACAGCAAGTCGATTAAATAGTCTGTACTAATAGGCGAAATTTCAGAATTTGAGATGACGGTAATCACAGCAATTGCCGCCACACCTTCTTCTGGACTTAAGCCTTCTGTTGATGTCTCTTCTGAATTAAAGATACGGTCATATTGGTTCATTTTTATGCTTCCTGTATCAAGGGTTAAATTAATAAATTCAGTCAATAGAATTAAACCTCAGTCTGTTAAACTTCAGAACCCAAGAGTTTTAGGTGAGGTACGCTTAACGTACTGCTGTGTTTTTACTAGAACATTCCTCCAATCCTGTGAATCATCCTCTACGAGCTAAGAAGATAGTGAAAAGCTGGATTTTACATTCTCTCCATATCTTCACTAAAGCTGCGGTTATCACGCCAACACCCTACACCCAGGCTACGCCAACATACTACTCGGTTTTGTGATGATTAGACTCACATTTTAGGCTTTGCTCCTGATTCTTACTCTTTTGTGTGTTCCCTGATCGATGTTGATTTGCGACCACTGTAATTTAATAGCAGATAGACAGCACAAAAGAGAAGTCTGACAAGACCCCCCTGGAAAAATTAACTATCAACTCGTGATGTGTGTGCCGAGAGAGCAGAAAATGAGTAGAGATTACCGGAAAATAAGAACCCCCGTTTAATGATAGCGTTGGTGTTTACGACAAGCGCTGCCTACCGTTAACCCTAATCCTCCCTGGTTTGCCTTGCTCACTCAAGGAGCCTCGCTATCACTCATCAGCGTTCCCTACGCCTGAGCGTCGCTTCACACCAACGCTCAGGTGTAGAGATTTTAGTCCGCGACCTCATCAGCCAAGATTACACTTAACTTCATCTTCCCTAGCGCACGAGCCTGATTGTCCAGAAATCAGTGGCTAAATCAGGATTCAATAGATAGTTATAGGGTAGGGTAAAGTGCCCTCCCATTCCCCAATCACTTCCCCACGAGTTTCTAATGATGAATCTTTTTTGGGAATCATCATAGCCAACCACTAATACAGCATGACCTCCCACTTGTTGCTCCCCAGCGGCAGGCATCTGTAAGACTCCAGTTTTAGCGACCTGCTCACCTTCAAAGCTCGCATAAACGAGCATTCCAAACGCAAAAGGAAACCCTTCACCTAGACATCCTTTCATCTGCTGAAGCGTCTGGGATACTTGAGAATAAGAAACCGCTGTATGCCTACTCGCCGTGTCGTAACAAGTAGCAGTAGGTTTTACGGTGAACTTGCTAATTTCATAAGGCCAGATTGATTCAGGACAAGCTCCAAATTTATTAATGGATTTGATCGTATTTCTTAACATGGCACCACTATCCTCATAGACAGTTCCCTCAATTTCTCTCGTGGTGTAGTAAGTAAACAATCGACTTGGTGCAAAATTATAGAGCTTTTGTTTCTTTTGACAAAAATGAAAAGCAGCACAAACCGTTTGCGCGGTACAGCTTCCTATCAGTCCTTGAGCATACACAGGGGGTAACTGTGCCCGTAAGTCTACTTTGGACGGTAAACTCTTAAGAAGGGGTTGAGGAGCTGAATATTTGATGTCTCTTGCATCAGGTGTATCAGGAATCCAGCCGTACCCTTGAATTCGATTAGTCATAAGGTGATGCTCTTGTTTTGAACTCTTTTAAGTAACGCTAGTTAGAGAGAATTCGCTGTTGTTTGCTGTAATTTCTCTGCTGTTGACTTAGATTTCCCAACATCTGGCTAAGGGGAGCATCCAAATATCCTATGGGGGAGTAAACGTGATGCTACTCAGGGTTGGGGGAATACATTTAGCTACTTGCTGAAGTTGTCAGTTTCCGGATTTATCCTCAGATTTTTGCTAACACGTAGCTCATCGCCTTTGGGGAATGAACTGAAGGGTTACCTTTTGGCAGCTTCATCCTGATGGTTGAGATGGCTTTAACCTGGAAAAGTTCCCATTCGAGTTAGGGTATTATCAGCGATCGCCAATTCAAATCTGTAGCAAAAACTGTTTCACGAATCTCATATTTCGCAGATAATATCATTTTACACTCTCCTTCCAGAGTTCTATCCAGGAGGGCATATTGCTCATACAGTTTTCCCGTACTAACAGCCAGATTGCTAGACAAAGTGTTCCGTATTTCATAAAAAATAAGATACTTTACTGATAATTCCGACCCATCAAATATAAATTGGTAACAGGATTGTGTAGACGAAAACTCATGTCTAAATCAGGAGTAGCGTGTCCAGAATATCTGCCATAGGATTAGCCGCCCTCACTCAGGTTCAACTGGATGCTTGGGCCATTCAAGCACAAACTCACAGCCAAGGAGGACAACTACCCGACTATATCCCGTTGCTGGCTCAGGCTAATTCCAGCGGGTTGGCGATACAGACGCGGAGTATCGAAGGTCAAATTGTTTCGGCAGGTGATGTTACCCTATCGTTTCCCCTGATGAGTGTGGTCAAACCATTTGTGCTGCTATTTTTGCTAGAGCAGTTGGGAAAACGGACGGTATTTTCTCGCGTCGGTATCGAGTCTTCTCACGAGCCTTATAATTCTCTAATACAATTACAAGCAGACAAGGGTTGGCCTCGTAACCCGATGATTAATAGTGGTGCGATCGCACTGGCGGATTTGCTACCTGGTCAAGATGCTCCCTCTCGTTGCGAAACCCTCCGTCAGTGGCTCAATCAGCACTCGCATAGCCATCTGTTTTTAGATCAAGCCATGCTGAATTCGGTGCGTTCCCGGTCGAATGAACGGAATCGAAACCTGGCTAACCTGCTGGCTGAGTCAGGTTATCTGGACAACGTGGAAACGGCTTTGGATAGCTACAATTACGTCTGCTGTTTGTCTGGAACGGTTGCCGATTTAACTCGTTTGGGTATAATTCTGGTACAGAATTGTAAAAATATTTTACCAGAAAATCGCCGAATCGTTAATGCCTTAATCACAACCTGTGGTTTGTA
The DNA here is from genome assembly GCA_039962225.1 of Microcoleus sp. AS-A8. NCBI lineage: Bacteria > Bacillati > Cyanobacteriota > Cyanophyceae > Oscillatoriales > Microcoleaceae > Microcoleus > Microcoleus sp. AS-A8. The sequence continues at coordinate 7,358 of JAMPKV010000019.1, read as the reverse complement.
TGAAGTGTCCAGCCGCTTCGCTGTGCAGGCGGGAGTACCGACCAAGTCAGGAGTAAGCGGTGCAGTATTAGCAGTGGTGCCATCTCAAGGTGCGATCGCGTGTTACAGTCCACCGTTAGATGAGGCAGGTAACTCAAAGGCAGGTTTGTTTTTATTGCAGCAACTCGTACAAGCTCTAAATATAAGCGTGTTTGGTTAATAGGAATGATTGGCGAGCCATCACTTTTTTCCTAAATGCTACACCCATCTAGATAGAAACTATCATCGTTATCAAAATAGAATAATAATCTTCAAAACCTGGTCACCTATACATTTTGCTTGAATGCTAGATTCGCCCACTCAAGACATCAATTTAAAATCCATTCATTTTCTAGAGCAAAATAGTCAGCAACGTCTATTAATCCTGAATAAGCTTGGGCTAGCAAGATACGATTTCTTAGCAAAAATTACGTTGAATCAGGCCAATATAACCTGTATTATGCGGTTTTTTTATGCTCCAAGTCAAGTAAAATTTCCTAATCTCCGAGGAGCTGATTTATCAGATTTAGTATTGGATGGGGTCAATTTTATTCGCGGAGATTTGACTGGCGCAAATTTGCGAAGAAGTCGATTGTTAGAGGCAGACTTAATCTTTGCCAATTTTACTGGAGCCGATTTGAGAGAAGCCGATTTGAGAGGTGCAACCCTGAATGAAACGGTATGGTCAGAGGCTTTAGTCGAGGGGTGCCACTTGGGCAGTGGAATTGGATTAACCCATCAGCAACACCAAGACCTCAAAGCTCGTGGTGCAATAGTTGACTCTCCAGGGAAGAGTTAACTCTGGGCTTTATGGATGAATATAGAAAAACCTGGAATTCCTTTAAGTTTAGAGGAATTTCAGGTTTTTAGATTCCAATTTATCCAACTTGAATTAAGCCTCAACAGAGATAGATCCCTTTGCAGAATGAATAGCGATCGCCTATCGTGTGAAGCAGAATCCGTTGGGTAAAACGGTGCCCTTTGCCTCATCACTAAGTGTCACCCATAAAAGGCAGAGGAGCGATGTATCAAATGCCACAACTTTACCCTTTAAGCTGCCGTCACAACAGCAGCAGTTTGTTCATGCTCAACCACGAACACATTGGCGTAAAGGTTCGCCATAATTTGTTTCCCCTCAAGCGTCAGCTCTAAGTAGCGCAACGCATCTTTGATATAGGGATAGACCCCATTCCAGTAAAACTTGGAATAGTTCTGGCGTAAGTCTCCAGGATGACGATAACCTAAGGCTGTGTTGACCCCAGTTTCTTCAAACTCGTAGTACAATGCGCTAATTTTTTTCAAGTATCTTGGGTCAGAAAGCTGACCAATTAAATCAGCCGCTCTCACCAAACCCGGACAGTTAATTCTGTCTTGATGGTCTTCATCGGTAGGAACTGGGAAACGAGTTAGTTCAATGTTGCGCTTAATCACATCAGCATCAATCAGGATATGACCGCCAAAGCGCTCTTCAATAAACAGTTTGCCTCGGTCTACGTGGTGGGGAGTCAAGGAGGCATCACTCGCACCTGGGGGTAAAGCCACCATGTCATCGCCTACACCTGTAGCGTATAAGCCTTCAGTGGGTCGGTCTAGACGGCAAACCCCTTTGACATAACCGATGTCATGACAAAGCAAGGAGATGATACCGTGCATCCAGTCTTCACAGGAAATTCCACCCTCCCGGATGTGCTTGCCTCGCAGGATTTCTTGTCCCACCAAGGTGACTAGAATGGTATGCTCGACATTGTGATAAAGCGCGTCACTGTTGGCGATATTTTCCAACGCCATACCACCCGCCCAGCCAATAATGTCCGCATAGTCAGATTTCCAGCCTCCGTAGGTGCGGTGGTACCCTTCTCGAATCTGTTGCACAAAGTGGTCAATGAGTAATTGGGTAGGGTCAAACATAGAGAAGTCTCTCAACGTGAATCAATAGGGAATTTAAGGGAATGAGGCAGCATCGGTTGACATGACAAGAAGTCCAAGCTACCTCTCACAAGGAAGCGAAGGGATAACGCTTTAATACCCTCCTTGGGAGATTCTTGCAGAATCGTCGGATACTGCATAGGCATGAGAATTGTAGTAGCTGTTTCTAATATCAAGGAAAATCATAGGATCGGTTGTGATGAAGTCTTTTTAACAAACGTGATTGTTTGGGGTTAGGGTTGTGAGGAGAGTCACACGCTGGGGGGTTCAGCTACACAAAGCCGCCGCATGGTAACGGATATGGTCTTGAATAAAGGTGGCGATGAAGTAGTAACTGTGGTTATAGCCTTCCTGAAAGCGCAACGTTAGCGGTTGACCGACCGATTCACAAGCCTGTTTAAACACCTCAGGCAGTAACTGCTCTTCTAAAAAGGGGTCTGCGGTACCTTGATCAATCAGAATGGGACGGTTATAGCCAGCGATGAGTACCAGTTCACTGGCATCGTAGAGACGCCAGCTTTCTCTATCGGAACCCAAGTAATTTGTAAAGGCTTTTTGTCCCCACGGACAGCGCATGGGTGCTGCGATGGGAGCCAAGGCCGAAACCGACTTGTACTGTTCAGGGTTTCTCAGGGCACAAATGAGTGCTCCATGTCCCCCCATGGAATGCCCACAGATGCCCTGTTTATCGGGTTGCACCGGGAAATGTTCAGCAATCAAATCCGGTAACTCGTGGACGACATAGCTATACATTCGGTAGTGCGACGCCCAAGGTTCCACCGTCGCATCCACATAAAAACCCGCACCCGTGCCAAAATCCCAGTCATCTTCTTCACCGGCTATTCCTGTATTACGCGGGCTGGTATCGGGTGCAACCAGCATCAATCCATATTCAGCCGCTAATTGTTGTGCACCCGCTTTGACCATAAAGTTTTCTTCGGTGCAGGTTAAGCCAGAGAGGAAATAGAGAACTGGCACCCGTTCCGATTTGGCTTGAGGGGGTTGGTAAATGGCAAATCGCATTTCGCCATTACAAGTCTGAGATTGGTGTTGGTAAAAGTTCACTGTGCCGCCGAAGCATTTATTTTTGGAAATTAGATAAGGGGCTGGGGTCATATATTTGGTTTCTAGAGATTAACGGTGAAAGCCGATTGGGTGATATAGCTTTTTATCTTCCCAGTAGCATTTATCGTAATTAGCGTACTAGCATTGTTAAATTTAATACAAAACTGACGAATAGGTTCTTGGCGAATACGACTAGAATCTGTTGATTTCCATTTTCGTTCCAAGCTATTCAGGTGAGGTTAAAGTTGGGGTCTAGAATCCATCCGAAGCGATTCCAGGCTTCAAAGAGAAAACCTCAGGCAACGAGGAGGTACCAGTTCATAATTGCCTGAGGTGATCAAACCTATTGGACACAGTCGCAACACTAACGTTATACAGCGTAATACATAAATGAGCGCGTAACACAATTAAGTAAGAAAGTTATATAGGCTATTACCCCTGATCAAAGCTCTGCTAAAGTGTCCGAGTTCTATAGCGTCGGTCAAGTGGTCGGAGTTGATAAAGAGGAAGTTTTGTGAATTCATGAACGACAGCGATTGGATGTTATCGCTGGCTGTTGCGCGATCGCCGTTGGTGGTGTCCCCGTCGGCTCTCCGGCTTGGGCAATGGCAAGTAGGGTTACTCAAAAAGCTCCACAAGCGATCGGAGAATATTTCAGAAGCCTTAAACTAGGCGATGATACAGATGAACAACGGTTTGTTGAGGTCAGTAGCTGTCCATTTGGCAATCGCCCTTACCAGACACGCAACTTCAGCACGATAGAATAGTTTCAGCACTTCAGGACACAGCTTAAACGTAGCTGAAAATGAAGAGTCTTGTGTGATGCAATCCTTATATACCAATATCTATCCAGGAGACTCTCTTGTCAGCAGTATATAGGATAAGTAAAGTCGTTGAGCGATTTGGCACCGAAACCGAGAGGAGATAAAAGCACGCATGGGCAAGGTAGTCGGCATTGACCTGGGTACAACAAACTCCGTGGTAGCGGTCATGGAGGGTGGCAAGCCGGTTGTAATTGCCAATGCAGAAGGGATGCGGACAACACCTTCGGTCGTTGGCTTCAGTAAGGATGGGGAGCGTTTGGTCGGACAAATGGCACGTCGCCAAACCGTGCTCAATCCCCAGAATACGTTTTATGCCGTCAAGCGGTTCATTGGACGCAAATATGACGAAGTCAGTCCAGAGTCCAGACGCGTTTCCTACACGATTCGCCGCGATGAAACTGGCAGCATAAAAATCAGGTGCCCCCGTTTGAAGAAGGAATTTGCCCCCGAAGAAATTTCGGCAATGGTGCTACAGAAGTTGGCAGACGAGGCCGGTCGCTATCTGGGACAGCCGGTGACGGGTGCAGTGATTACAGTTCCCGCTTACTTCAATGATTCTCAGCGGCAAGCGACGCGAGATGCGGGACGAATTGCGGGTTTAGAAGTTTTGCGTATTCTCAATGAGCCAACGGCAGCCTCTTTGGCCTATGGGATGGATCGCAAACAGAGCCAGACTATCCTGGTGTTTGACTTGGGAGGGGGTACGTTTGATGTCTCCATCCTAGATGTAGGGGATGGAGTGTTTGAAGTCAAGGCCACCAGTGGTGATACTCAACTGGGTGGGAATGATTTTGATCGCAAAATTGTTGACTGGTTGGCGGAGCAGTTTTTGGAAACCGAAGGGGTGGATTTAAGACGCGATCGCCAAGCCCTGCAACGCTTAAGTGAGGCAGCGGAAAAAGCCAAAATTGAGCTTTCAGGGGTGAGTGTTACAGATATCAATTTACCGTTTATCACGGCGACAGAAGATGGGCCGAAGCATTTGGAGACCCGGCTCACCCGTGCACAGTTTGAGACTCTATGTGCAGATTTGATCGGTCGATTACGCCGCCCCTTGAAACGCGCTCTACAAGACGCGGCCTTAAGTCCCAGCCAAATTGATGAAGTGGTTTTGGTGGGTGGCTCGACACGTATCCCACTGGTGCAACAACTCGTGCGGAGTTTTATTGATCAAGAACCGAATCAGAACGTTAACCCCGACGAAGTGGTAGCCGTGGGAGCCGCGATTCAGGCGGGAATTCTCACCAATGAAGTCAAGGATATCCTCTTATTAGATGTGACCCCTTTATCGATGGGGTTAGAAACCATTGGGGGTGTCATGAAAAAGCTGATTCCCCGCAACACTACTATCCCCACCCGGAAATCGGATATCTTCTCCACGGCGGACAACAATCAAACGTTGGTGGAAATTCACGTCCTCCAAGGCGAACGGGAAATGGCGGCGGATAATAAGTCGCTGGGTCGGTTTAAGTTAACAGGGATTCCCCCCGCTCCGCGAGGCGTTCCTCAAATCCAAGTGTCTTTCGATATTGATGCGAATGGAATTTTGCAGGTCACAGCGTTAGACAAAACCACAGGTCGAGAACAAAGCGTGACTATTCAAGGCGCTTCTACTCTGAGTGAGTCAGAAGTCACTCAGATGATTCGTGAGGCCGAGCAATTTGCCCAAACTGACCGAGAACGGCGGGAGCGGGTGGAAAAGCGCAATCGGGCAGAAAGCTTGGCGAATGAGGCGGAACGGCAACTCAAAGAGGTGACCCTCGATTTTGGCAACCAGTTTGCTGGTATACATCGGCGTCGCATTGAAGCCTTGGTTCAAGAAATGCGTCAGGCGATCACACGTCATGACGAGCGTGCCATAGACCGAGCCTATTCCGATCTTCAGGATGCACTATATGAGCTGAAGCGAGAAGTGCAACTGCAATATTCAGATGAGGATGAGGATGACTTTTTTGGCGGAATTCGTCGCGCCTTCTCCGGAGAAAGTGATAAGGATCGGTATTGGGAACGCAGTACCCGACGTGACTCCTATGAGGTTGGGGGAGGTCGATATGGTCGGGAGCGTGAAAGCGTTACCGAACGGAGTTCACCGAACATACCTCGACGGGAATCGCGGCCTGCTCCTTTACAGAATGATTGGGATGATGACGATGATGATTGGTTTTAAGGTGAGCAATTAGCTGTTGGCTCTCTCAACAGCCCAGTTTTTCTGTAAAGGAACAGGTATACCCTTGATTTCCACCTGGAGTAAAAATCGCCTTTCCAACTCAGCCCAAGCTTAACTATTCAAGCCAATAGCGACTCGCTAATTTCTATTTTCTATGCAGAACTTTCGGAATTACTACGAGATTTTGGGAGTGTCCCCAGAGGCATCCAGCGAGGAGATCAAGAAGGCTTTTCGACGACTCGCTCTGCAATATCACCCTGATCGGAATCCGGGAGACAAATCAGCGGAAGAAAAGTTTAAGGATATCAGCGAAGCTTATGAAGTTCTCTACAATTCGGACAAGCGAGCGCAGTACGACCAACTTGGCCGTTTCTGGAAGAAAAAAGGATTTAATCGGAAAGCTGCCACCGCATCAAGTTTTAGAACCGCAGGGGATACTTCTAATGGAACGAGGCCAAATCGCAACGCTACGGGTCGAAATGGTTCCCAGGAAGTCGATTATAGCCAGTTTCCAGACTTTAACAGTTTTGTCGATCAACTTCTAAGTCGCCGTCAGGCAAGCAAAGCTAGTGCAACAGCACAGGAGCGTTCCAGTGTCCGAATTAACAACTCATCTAGCGCCTTTCGCCCAGGAACGACAAAAACCACTTATACCGTTAGTACTCGCCCCAATCGCAAAGATGTCGAAGCTCACCTGACACTACCTTTAGAAAAGGCTTATGAAGGGGGCCGAGAGCGAATTCGTCTGGAAGATGGGCGTTCCTTGGAAATCGATATGCCTACGGGTATGGTTACAGGTCAGCGTGTGAGACTTAAAGGCCAGGGAATGGCTGGTGGCGACCTCTACTTGAAAATTACAGTAGCCCCCCATCCTTTCTTTAAAGTCGAAGGCTCAGATATTCTTTGTCAATTACCTGTTACACCCAGTGAAGCCGTACTGGGTGGGGCGGTAGAAGTGCCTACCCTTGATGGCAGAGTGAAAATGACGGTTCCTAACGGTGTTCGAGCTGGACAAAGATTACGCTTAGCTGGGAAGGGTTATCCTAATAGCGACGGTGTTCGAGGTGATCAGTTAGTCGAAATTCAAATTACTGTTCCCATCAATCCCAATCCTCAAGAAAGAGCGCTCTACGAAAAGCTACGGCAGATTGAAAGATTTAATCCTCGTCTAGATTTACCAGTTTAGTTCAGATTAAAAATTCCTAAAAAACAAAAGCCTCTTTCTCCCTATGGAGAAAGAGGCTTTTGTGTGATGAATGACCTGGCATCGAGCTATTGTCCCGTGGGGTGACCCCCAAAGTATCTTGGCCGCTGCAACGTTTCACCTCCGAGTTCGGGATGGAGTCGGTGTGGTTCCA